>JANMSG010000646.1:0-7835 GCA_031389065.1 Acidobacteriota bacterium
GTTGCCGCAATCCCGGATCAGAGCGATTTTACGGACGCGCGACGGCTACCTGTGGCTGGGAACCGATAGCGGCCTGGTCAGGTTTAACGGAGCGAGCTTTACGGCCTTTACCATCGAAACCGGAAGTTTGAGGGATAATGAAGTGTCAGGGCTTCAGGAAGATAACGACGGCGGCTTGTGGATCGGCACCTATGGTGGTGGGCTCACGCTTTTGAAGAATGGGCGCTTCACCACCTTTACGACGGCTGACGGGCTGCTCGATGATGTCATTAAGAAGCTCGATAAGGATGCGGAAGGGAATATCTGGATGATCACGCCCAATGGCGCGTGTCGCTATTCTCAGGGCAACTTTACCAAGTTCACCACTCGTGAGGGCTTGTCCGACAATTATGTGACGGCCATCTGTGCCCATGCTGCCCAGGGCGTCTTTGTTGCCACCGCCGCCGGGTTATATCGCCTCGTGAATGGGAAGTTTGAACCGGTGAAAGGAATTGTCGAAGATAAACATGGCCGCATCGAGCACCTCGCGAGCGGCAGCGACGGTGCGCTCTGGATCGGCTTTCATGAAGCCGTTGTGAAACGCTGGAAGGACGGTGCGCTCACCGCCTATGCGCGGCGACAGAATCTTACCTCGCGCATATTGCACCTCTATGAAGACCCGCAAGGAACCTTGTGGGCGGCCTTGCCCGGAAGGTTACACCGATTGCGAAATGGGATGTTTGAACCTGTGATGTCAAAAGATGACAACACTCGTATGGGAACCGTTTCAAGCTTGTGGGGGGATCGTGAAGGAAGCCTCTGGATTGGTCTCGAGTCAAACGGCCTTGGACGCCTCAGAGCCAGGCAACTAGCGACGCTTACCATAGCTGATGGCCTGCCGAATGAGAGTACGCGCTCCGTGTTTCAGGACCGTCAAGACAATCTATGGATCGGCACGGCGACCGGGCTTGCCAAATACAGAGATGGTTCCATGGTGAGTTATAGTGAAGTCGGCGGTTCCCGCCTGGGTTCGGTCAGGTCGTTTGCCGAAGACGAGGAAGGCACGATGTGGATCGCCGCCGCCCAGAACCTGATGCTCCTGCAGCGCGACAAACTCGTCAGGTTTCCGGGCTGGCAGTGTGCTTCTGACATCAAAGTGCTATACCGCGACGCGCAGGGTCGTATGTGGGCCGGGACGGATGGGGATGGATTATTTCAATTTGAAGGCGACAAAATCCGAAACTTTCGGACTCAGGACGGGTTAGCCAGTAACCAGATTCGCTCCATCTTAACGGATCGCCAAGGTAGACTCTGGATCGGCACGTTTGGCGGTGTTAGCCGGTACGCCGACGGGGAATTTACGACCTATACGGTCAAGGATGGCTTGCCCAACAACCGCGTGTATGCGCTCCATGAAGACGAAGAAGGGGCAATGTGGCTTGCGACCCGGGGCGGACTTAGCCGCTTGAAAGACGGGGTCTTCTTTAATTACCTGGCTGACTCCGGTCTGTTTTCTGGGTTTGTTTATGCCTTGCTTGATGACGAGAGAGGCAATTTTTGGTTCAGTTGCGCCGCTGGCTTATTCCGTGTGAGCAAGGCCGAACTGAGAGATTTCGCCATCGGCAAGCTCAAGAAAATCACCTCGGTTGATTATGGGGTTAGAGACGGAATGATGACCAGGGCCTGCAATGTGGGCAATCAGCCGGCAGCCTGGAAAGCTACCGATGGCAAGCTGCTGTTTTGTACGATGAAGGGCGTGGTGATAGTTGACCCGGAGAGTGTTTCTGTGAGCGGCTCGGTTGCGCCGGTCTATATAGAAAACGTCTCGATCAACAGACAGGCGCAGGAGCCGGGCGGCGAATCTCGCGTCCCGCTTGGCACCGGCGAAGTCGAAATACACTATGCCGCCCTCAATTACATCTCGCCGGAAAAGGTGCGCTTCAAGTACCTCTTGGAAGGGTTCGATAAAGAATGGGTGGAAGCAGGCACAAGGCGCTTTGCATATTACGCTAACCTCCCCCCCGGGCAGTATCGATTCCGGGTCATTGCCAGCACAGCTGACGGTCCCTGGAATGAAGATGGCGCTTCCTATGGCTTTTACCTGAAACCGCATTTTTATCAAACCTATTGGTTTCTCGCCCTGTTTATCGCCGGAATCCTGTTCATTGGTGGTCTACTCTACCGGCTCCATGTAATGGAATTGAAGGCACGCTACTGCGCAGTACTGGCCGAGCGCAATCGCATTGCGCGTGAAATCCATGACACCCTTGCACAAAATCTCGCTGGCATCGCCATGCAGCTCGACTCAATCACCATGCAGCTTGCTGACATGCCGACAGGATTGCGAGGACGTTTGGATCAAGCCTGTGACCTGACTCGTTACAGCCTGTCTGAAGCGCGCCGCGCGGTCGTCGATCTGCGTTCGGACGAACTGGAGCGGGTGGAGTTGGCAGTCGCAGTGCCTGAGATCGCTGATAAGGTGGCCGCTAATGCCGCCCTTCGGACGCGCGTCCAGGTGGTCGGCACGCCGCGCCGCCTGGGGCCGGTGATCGAAAAGAATCTGCTGCGCATCTTCCAGGAGGCGATGGCCAATGCCGTCAAGCATGCCGAGGCGCAGACGATTGACGTAGAGTTGCGCTACGATGCCGATCATCTGATATTACGTGTGCGCGATGACGGCAATGGATTCGATACGAAGAAGATCATTCCGTTCGGCGTCGGGCATTACGGCCTGACCGGGATGCGCGAGCGCGCCGAAAGGATCGGCGGACGACTGATTTTGAAGAGCCAGCTGGGTGGGGGTACTGAACTACTCGTCGAGGTCCCCTTTTCAGCCTGACCTGGCGGCAACCGGAGAAGAGATATGAATGAGAGTGAACGCCTGCGTATTATGATCGTTGAAGACCATTTCGTGGTTCGCGTCGGGTTAAAGGCGATCATTGACAGTCAGACAGATATGATTACCGTTGCGGAAACCGGCAATGGGCGGCAGGCGGTGGAGTTGTTTACGCAACACCAGCCCGACGTCACGCTGATGGACTTGCGAATTCCGGGGATAGATGGCATCACCGCCATTGCTACCATCATCGGGCAGTTTCCACGGGCCCGCATCATCGTGTTGTCAACCTATGGCGGCGACGAAGACATCTTCCGCGCCTTGCAGGCAGGGGCGCGGGCTTATTTTCTCAAGGATGTCAAAGGCCAGGAGCTTGTCAACGCCATCCGGGCGGTTCACGCCGGACAGCGTCCGCTGGCGCCAGAGGTAGCGTCGCGTCTGGCTGGGAGAATCCCGCGCTCAGAACTCAGCCAACGCGAGACCGAGATTCTCAGGCTGATTGCCAAAGGTATGTCGAACCGCGAAATCGCCAATGCTCTGTCCATTACGGAGGGCACGGTCAGGGTTCATGCCAGCAACATCTTCGCAAAGTTCGGTTGCAGCGACCGCGCTCAGGCGGTCTCAGAGGCGTTTCAGCGGGGCATCATCCACCTTGAATGATTGGCACATGCCGATATTATCGGGAGAATGCCTTGCGCAAGAAGGCTATGCTATCGGGCGCTTCCTTTGAGAAATCTTGCGTTCCCGCTTCGACGCTGATGCGTTTGTCATAACCGATTTTGCGCAGGTGCTTAAAGAAAGCTGCATAGTCATACTCCTCCCAACTGAGAGGAAAGGCGCGGCCCCTGGGATTGGCGATGTGCAGGTGTCGTATGTGGCCTTTCGCTTTTAGAATGATCGCCGGGTCTTCCTTCTCCTCGGCCAGGTGGTAAAAATCGATCATCAATTGAATGTTGGGATGGTTCACCGCCTTGACCAGAGCCAACCCCTCTGCTGCGGTGTTGATGATATTGCATTCCTGGCGGCGCTGCGGTTCAATCGCAACGATGAGATTTCTGGCCTTGGCCTCAGGGGCGATGCGCCTGCAGAACTCAACGAGTTGTTGAAAGGCTGCGTCCTTGGAAAATCCTTCGGGTACCTGGCGCGCCGCGCCGCTGCCGAAGGTGACCACCTCGACGCCTAGCCGCGCGACGCGGTCAAAAGCCTTCCTGACGTAATCCATTTGCTGCTCTTTATTCACTGCGGGGCCGGTGAGCTTGATGTCGCCCCGAACAAAAAGGTAAGTGACCGGAACCGAAATGCCGAGCCTGGCGATTTTCTCCCTCAACTGTTCAAAATCAGGGTCAGACAACGCGGCAATTTCCGAGGCGCGCAACTCGACGAAATCGAACCCCGCCATCCTCGCCTCATCAAGCCCTTTGAGTGGCGTGCAATACCCGATCTGAACCGGATGTGTCTTTTTATGATCCGCAGGGGTGCCCCAGAGAGAAAGGAACAGCGTGATGATCAATAGGCGAAATTTCATAAATAGTCCCCTGTCTCTTCTGCTCGGCTGGTTTTTACTCGCGGCGCGACTTCCGCCATATCGAGTATTCAGCCGGATATTTTTTTAACCTTATCTCAGCGATTCATCAGCGGGCGGATGCGCCCTTCCGATGTAAATTCGATCCGCAGGATGGCCGGTCTTTCGCGCAGTGGCGCGCCATCGCTGTTGCCAAAGAAGGTGGCCCACCAGATTCCCTCCGTATCCTTGAAGAAGGTATTATGTCCTGCATATGAGATAGCCAGATAGCGTTCACTGTAGGGACCATAAAGGTTGTCGGCAACAAAGGTTGTCGGCAACCGCCGCGTAACAGACGCGCTTGATAGGTATGAGAATCAGAATTCAACTCTCAACTTAAATTGGAATACACGCGGTAGATTAACCTGCGCGGCGGCCCTGCCGAAGTTGGCATTCGTAATGTTCGTGTTAATGCTTCCGAAACGAACGTTATTGAAGAGATTGAACGAATCAGCCCCGAACACGAAGCGTAAATTCTCGTGAACTTGGAAATTCCGTGACATGCTTAAATCCTGATTAAAGAAGTGCGGAATGCGAAGCCCGTAGGCACCCGTCGCGGGGGTGTCACCGTAGGTGAACGAAGCTGGAGAGACAAAGGCCTTTACGTCAATAAACGGCGCAACTCCCCCATCGCCTTTCAGTGCCACAGACCCGGTAAAGGCACGATTATAACTGGCCCAGCAGGTGCCCGCCTGCGGCACATTACAGGTGGCTGTGAAGGGCCCAAGCGGCGTGCCCGATGCGAATCTGGTGATACCGGAGATCTGCCAGCCACTGATTAGCGCCCGGACAACTCTGTTTTCGGGATTGAGCAGGCGTCCTTTCCCAAACGGCAGGTCGTAAGAGTAAAAGGCGTTCAGGATATGAGGCTGATCGGTCGTCGAGAGGTTCTTCTCCTGTCTATAAGCGCTGCGATTGCCATTAATGGTGCCTAGAGCCTTGCTGAAAGTATAGTTGAGGTTGAAGGTCAACCCGTGTGACAGGCGCTGCTGCATAGATAACTGCATGGCGTTGTAGTTCGATTGTCCGACGTTGCCGTAGACATCTGTGACACCATTATATTGTGGAAACGGGCGCAGCATCTGAGCGATCGTCCCCACGAAAGACGGAAACGGCAGGCTGATACCCGGCACAATCCCCCTTGCCGCTGCAATATTGGCAGGAGTCGCACTTTGCGTTAACAGATTTCCTAAAACCAGATATTTAGGATCCATCTGATTGGACCATTCGGAGCGTCCGCCGCCGCGCAACTGTTTGCCATTGCTTCCCACATAAGCCGCCGTCACAATTAACGAATTGGTGATGGCGCGCTGGATGGAGAGGTTCCAGTTCTGGTACCGCGGCGGCTGGCTGTACGGGTCGCCATAGGTCACGCTGCCGCCAGACCCCGTGCCGTTGAACCCTGTCTGATAGGTTTCGCTATAGATCGGCCCTCTGGCATAAGCCGGAATCCCGTTGTCCCAGAAGAGAGCCGGAATAAAGGAGCCGTTCGGGCTGACGATTGGCGCGTTGGCGTTAATTCCCGTTAAGCCTGTACCGATGCGCGCGCCGTCCCTGCCTCCGACCGCGCCGCTACGCGAATACATTATCCCGTAACCGCCGCGCAGCACAGTCTTGTCATTGAGGCTGTAGGCCAGGCCGAGGCGCGGGCCAAACGCTTTGTAATAAGTGTTGATGATCTGGCTACAATTACAGCTGATGGCATCCGGCGCTTGATCACCGCCGAAGCGCAAGACTCCCGGGCGTCCGCCAGCCGCAGGATTCGGCGCGGTCGGATCGAGAAACGTAAAGTTGTTGCCCTCTTCTGAGTAGGGCAGCATGATGTCGTGGCGCAACCCCAAATTCAGGGTGAGGCGCGAATTGACCTTATAGTCGTCAGCCACCCACCAGGCATAGCTGCTGAACTTTGCGATGGTAAGGACGACGGAATCCTCGTTGACGGTCGCGCCATTGAGAGCGCCCAGCAAAAAACTGGCATAGGCGTTACCTGTACCGCTGAGCAGTCCACCGGTGGCGTTGAATCCGGCAGTCTGTAAATTGCTGAAGTTTGTGGTCAACAGGCTTCCGGTGTCGTTGGTTTTGGTATGGTCCGCCGTCCGCTGGTATTGGAAGCCGAATTTGAACGAATGCTTGTTTTTCACCCATAACAAACTGTCCTGTAGGGTGTAGGTGTAATTATTATCCTCGAAATCTCTGGAACCTGTGCCGCGCCAGCCTGATGGCGCGTTGGGTCCGGCAAAAGCGGCTTCCAGAAAAGCATCGCTGGCGTCACCGGCAGGCAAGCCCTTGAGTCCCGACTTGCTTGCCCACTGCCCGTCGGAGGTAGCGTTGGTGATGGGAACATAGAAGTGGTTGTAGCCGAAGCTCAGCTGGTTGATGAGCGTAGGCCCAATGGTCCAGTTGTGCTTCAACTGCACCACCGTCGGAATCTCCTCAACGATACGCGTGTCGGTGTAGGGCAGCGGCAAAACTGTCTGAGGCGTGCCGGAGCTGATCTCTCTGTAGGCTCCGGGCTGACTTCTCTTGCCATGGGTATAGAGGCCTGACAGACGTTGATTCGTCGTCAGGCTGTAGTCTACTTTCACGTTGAAGCTGTCGTTGTTATAGGAGACCGGCACCGACCCTAGATAATTGTTCTGTAGACCAGAGTTGGTCGGCGAGGGCAGGAAGGACTGATAGACTTTCGAGATCGCAGAAAGGCGGTTAGCCGGAATAATGTTTCCAGGGAACGGCGTTCGCCTGAAGCCTCCCGGCACGGCGATCGTGGTCAGCGGGTCGTAGATGATCACGGGAGTTGGCAAAGCCAGCAATTCGCTGAAATCCCCCTGCTGCATTTTAAGCGTCGGCACCGTCGCAAACTGCGTCGGGCTGGTCACCCGATAACGCCAGCCGTCGTAGGAGAAGAAGAAGAAAAGCTTGTTCTTTACGACCGGTCCTCCGAGGGTGAAACCGAATTCGTTTTGATGCTCGACCGGACGAACGGCGGGAAAGAAGCCTCTGGCGTTGAGCACGGTATTTCGTAGGTACTCAAAACCCGAGCCGTGAAATCGGTTGGTCCCGGATTTGATCGTATAGTTTTCTGAGCCTTGACCGCTAAATTCCACCCCTGTGCCGCTGGTTTCCACCTGGAACTGTTCGACAGCTTCGACCGAGACCCCGAGGCTGATCGTACGGCCCTCGCCTTGCTGTATGGGGTCGGTGATCGGGACGCCCTCAATGAAAACCTCCTTGGAAAATCCTTGAGCGCCATTGATGGTTCCCCAGCGATTCCCCTCCGAAACACCGGGTAACAGAAAAATGAAGGCGCCGGGATTTCTGGGGCCTTGACCAATACCGGAGCCAGCGACGGCGGTGCCCATCGCTAGAGGCAAATTCGTATACAACTCGTTTCGTATGGTGGTACCGAGTCGCGCGTCTGTGGTGTTTAAGGGCGAAGGGGCAGCCGTGATCGTCATCGTT
>JANMSG010000668.1:0-10587 GCA_031389065.1 Acidobacteriota bacterium
AAAAATCTCCGACCTGGGCTCCAATGCCTTCGTCGTTGACAAGATGGGCATCGTCACCAGCATGCAAGAATGGATTGATAAGAGCAAAAAGAACAAAGACCTTAAGATTGAAGACCTCGAAGCCATCAAAGCCAATCCCACATATGTCAAAGATGCGGCAGGTATGATGCGTCGCCGCATAACCGTCAAATACAATGCCCAAACGTTGCAAGACGTTTTGATGATGGGCGTGACTGCAAACATGGTTGATATCGACACGGTCAAAATCGGGCAAGGCAGATATATCAGCGCTGAAGAAGAGAAACAGGCGCGGCCGACTTGTTTCGTCGGTTATGAATTCGTCAAACAATTCTTCCCTGCATCGGACCCGATTGATAAAGAGATACGCATTGAAGGTCGCCCGTTCCGCATTGTCGGTGTGGCGCAAGAGATTGGCACGGTCATGGGCAATCCGCGAGACAATTTCGTCATCATTCCTCTAACTACTTATCAAAATATGTTCGGCTCGCGTGGTTCGATTTCGATCAAAGTATCAGCAACCAGCAAAGAGACCATTGACCATGCGCAAGACGAAGTGCGCGTCGTCTTGCGTTCGCGAAGACATTTGAAATACCAGGACGCGGATAATTTCGGCATCGTCTCGTCCGAAGCGCTCAACAAAATGCGCGACCAGATTTTTGGCACCATAGGCATTGTAGCTTTAGGCGTTACCTCAATTTCGCTGGTTGTCGGTGGCATCGTCATTATGAATATGATGCTGGTGTCGGTCACTGAACGAACACGAGAGATCGGCATACGAAAATCTCTCGGCGCAAAGCGTGGCGACATCCTAAAACAATTCCTTGCCGAATCAACCATGCTTTCTTTATTCGGAGGCTTAGCCGGAGTCGGACTGGCTTACGGAGTAGGCAAGTTAATCACGGCGCTGGTCTCTTTGCCGACGACGCTGCCTTTGTTCTGGACGATTATGGCGTTGACCGTTTCGGGAAGTATAGGCTTGTTCTTCGGAATTTACCCGGCGATGAAAGCCGCCAAATTAGACCCCATTGAAGCCTTGAGGGCTGATTGATAACGGTAGTCGGCAGCCGGTAGTCAGTGATCGGTTGGCTTACGTAAGCAACTGCACCGGCTACCGGCTACCGACTACCGAGGACTGAACTATGCAAATCATAAAAAGACATTTGGACGTATTGGAAAGTTTCCGAATGGCGATGGCGACTTTGAAGGCGCATAAATTCCGTTCGTTTTTAACTGTACTGGGTGTGGTCATCGGGACTTTGACCGTTATGGTCATTTCCGCTTTCATCGCCGGACTCGACAAACAATTCCAAAAAGATGTGGAATCATTCGGCACCAACGTTATCTTTATTTACAAATTCACTCCGGGCATAAACATCGGCAGACGGCCACCGGAAGAACGTATGCGGAAACCGCTCTCTTATGAAGACGCGATAGCTATCAAAGAGCAATGCCCGTCGGTCGAGTATGTCGTGCCTTTTCTCAGTTCGGATTTTCCGCCGAGAGTTCGCTATCAAGATCAGGAACTTTACGTTTCACAGGTGGAGGGCACACTTCCTGAATATGACCGCATGGCTTCCGTGCATATGGCTGAAGGACGTTTCTTTACAGAGACGGAAAATCAACATCGTTCGGATGTTTGCGTGATTGGTGCAGACATCGCTGACAAATTGTTTCCCGGCAGCAAGCCTTTGGGCAAACAGATTCTGGTTGATGAAAAACCTTTGACCGTTATCGGCATCCTTGAAAAGCAGGATTCGTTCTTTGCAGGTGACGGCGATGGCGGCAATCAAAATCGCGCCGTTTATACGCCTTACGAAACCATCAGAAAGATGTACCCGCAGGAGAAAGACCATTTCGTCATGGCGCAAGCAGCAGAAGGTAAGATGAATCAGGCAATAGACGAAATCACCCAGGTTCTGCGCCGTCGTCGTAACGTGCCTTTTTACAAAGATAATAATTTCGGTATCGCGACGCCCGAAGGCATCACAGACCAGTTCAGACAGATCACCGGCGGCATAGCGATTTTGATGTTCGCCATCTCCAGCGTAGGCTTGCTCATTGGCGGCATAGGCGTCATGAACATCATGCTTGTTTCGGTGACCGAACGTACCAAAGAGATCGGCGTTCGCAAAGCCATAGGCGCACGTCAACGCGATATTATGCGGCAGTTCCTGATTGAAGCGATGGCTCTGACAGGTTCAGGCGGGTTGCTGGGAGTTTTGTTGGGCTGGTTGTTGAGCTTGCTGATCAATCTGATATTGCCTGTTTACGTGCCGACCTGGGCACCGATTGCCGGACTCACGGTTTCTTGCGGCATCGGCTTGATATTCGGCTTGTGGCCTGCCAGGAAAGCAGCAAGGTTAGACCCTATTGAATCATTGCGCTACGAATAATTTTTCAGCAAAAATTCAAAGCAGCATAAAAGGGAGTGGAAAGCTTGCGATTCCACCCCCTTTATCATTATTTCTGGTGCCTCTCTCATTCAGACAGTCCTATGCGGCGTAGCAAATCAGCAAATCTGGGGTCTGACCGCAAGGGGTCGAATAGCGGCCAGGCTATGATGATAACCATTTCCGCAGAATGGTCTGCGTAGGCAATCTCCAGCCATTTGAATGCCGATTCTTTTTGATCAAGCAAAACATACATCTGTGCCAGGTGAATCGGCGAGTAATAGGCTCCGCTGGCACGCTTCTTCAATATTTCTTCAAGCTCTTTCTGGTAGATGCCTTTCAGCCCTTTTTCGCCATAGGCTTTGCGAAGCGCCGCTATCCGCGCTGCGCTTTCGCCATTGAGCGCCTTGGCCTTGAGATATTCCTCAAGCGATTCTTCTGCCCTGCCACTTATATGATAAACGGTTGCCAGAAACAGGTGGGCGTTGGCAAAATCGGGATCCATCTCGACGACTTCTAAGGCCTGTTCAATCGCTTCCTCAGGTCGCCGCGCGCTCGAAAGGATTTCCGCCACATCACTGTTGATTATCATATTCAACGGGTCTAGCGCCTGCGCCTGTTTGATGGCCGCAATCGCTTCCTCGTGCCGCCCCATTATTGCCTGATGAAACGCATCGACATGATGCGCCCGCGCCAATTTCGGGTTGAGCGCAAGTGCGCGCTTGATCTCTTGTTCGGCGCCTGACCAATTCCAATCCATTTGATAGATGTTGGCCAGCGCCGTATGGGCTTCGGCCAGAGAATCATCAATTTCTACAGCTCGCAAGCCCGCCGCTCTGGCTTTTCGCAAGACAGCTTTAGAATCAAAGGCCGCATGCCAGATACCTTGAACATAACTGTCGGCTAGCCCCGCATAAGCCAACGCATAATTCGGGTCTATGGCAATCGCTTGCTCGAAATGTTCGATGCTGCGTTTGATGCCTTCCGAGGTTCGCTTGTTCCAAAAGTAACGACCTTTCAAGTAAGACTGATAAGCCTCCACGTTGTTCGTATAGCGCTTCGCCGTTTCAGCCTCGCCGCATAATCTGACACGCAGCCCGGCAGCAACGCTACAGGCGATCTCATCCTGCACGATAAAGGTGTCTTTCAAGGCGCGGTTGAAGGTATTGCCTGACCAGATGATGCTGCCATCTTTGGTGTTCACCAAACGCACTTCGACGCGCACGCTGTCGCCGCTTTTGCGAATGCTGCCTTCCAAAATCGCTGCTACATCAAATTTCCTGCCGACCTCTCGCGGGTCAATATCTTTGCCTTTCAAGGTAAATACCGAATTGCGCGACATCACTCGCAGGCTGTCAATCTTCGATAGCTCGGTGATAAGGCTCTCAGTCAGGCCGTCACTGAAATACTCGTTGGCTGCATCGTCGGAAAGATTCTTCAAAGGCAAGACGGCGATGGAAGCAATCGGCGACAAGGCGCTCGGCAGAGAGTTGCTACGCGCTTCCGCCGCATTCAACCGATTGTGAAGTACCAGCCAGCCAACCGATAGCAGCAAAACCGCGCTAATCGCAACGGCCACAGCAAGCACCCGACGCGAAAGTTTTGCTTGCCTCGGCTTGATAACTGGATGGGCAGAAATCGTTTTCTCATCGAACAAGTTTGCCGAAACCATTTTTTCATCCGGCACGGGTGTCTGTATGGTGATGGTTTCGCTAGCGGGCAGAATTTCCAGATATTCTTCTTCAACGGTAACTTTGAAGCCGCGTGTCCTTTCGATTTCAAAAGCCGAAGTGTGATGCGCCTGTGCGTAGCTTTCCTCCAGCGCGCCTATGAAGCGATAGCCTTTTGCCCATTGCGTTTCAATGAAGCGCGGCTGTTCAAGCGTATCGTTGAGAGCCTTGCGAATTGCGCCGACGCATTTGGTCAAAGTATTTTCGTAAACGTCCTTGCCGTCCCAAAACAGGTCAAGCAATTCTGTGCGGCTCACCATGCGGTCACGATTCTCAATCAAGTGAAGCAGAACCTGAAACGGGCGATTGGCAAGATGTACCGCTGCACTTTCACAGGTAAGCAGTTTTTTATCAGGGTCTAGCGTAAATGCGTCGAACGAATAGACTTTTCTGACCTGAACAACCATAAGCACCTTTTAAATCTTTGATGTCAGATTTATTTCACTTTTTTTTCAGGACTTATACATGAGCTATCGGGTAAAGAGATACTCGTAGCCAAATCTTGAACTTGCTGGACGGAGTGTAGCACTTATGGTCGCATTGATAAAGAGACGACGGATTGAAATCGTAGCCTTTGAGCGCGAACACATCACGATTAGACCTGTGCAGATGCTCTGCCCGGTTTGTCAACTGTACAGTGAATTTCTAACCCCTAGACAAGCCTGCGCGCTTGCGCAAGTGAAACCGCAGAGCATTTATCGCTGGCTGGCTTCCGGCAAAGCCCACGGTCTAAAGACAGCCGGTGGCCAGCATCGCATCTGCCGCAACTCGCTGTTTCGTCCGTTTCAGATTTCACATTCGCAAGGAGTATCCCATGAATATCCGCAACTCTCGCTCTCGGATTAGCCTTTACCGCTTCACCTCAACGTTTATCTGAGGCGGCTACCACCTCGACATCGCTTCGTCTCAACACCGGTTCCATCCACTGCGCTTTTCACCAATGGAGGTCATTATGAAGAAGAGGGCGTTCAATTCTGTATCTACATTATTCATTTTACGAGTGACCATTGCTCTGCTGCCTATGTTACTTTTGACTATCATTTCTTCAAGAGCATTAAGTGTTGAAGATACTCGTTCTGTCGCAACAACCAATGCCGCGCTCTATACGCCTTCAAAGCTGAAAAGTGATTACAGCTTCGCGCAACAAACTACTGGCGAATCGCCGCCAACCGCTCAATTGATCAAATTAGCGCCGAGCCCTCTGGTCTGGGCAGAGCTGCGCCCACTCCTTGCCCCCCGGTCGACCGCCACACACGCTTCCTTTGCCAGGCACATTGCTTACACGAAAGCAACGCCGGGTTCTGCCTCCATCCACTCCCTGACGCCTCAATGTTCCTACTGTATTTCTCCGCTCAGTCAGTCCTTTACTCACGAAACCGCCAACCATTCGATTGCCGTCACCGCTCCCGTCGGATGCCTATGGACTGCCGTCAGCAACGATCCTTGGATTTCCATCAACTCCGGCGCTTCCGGCATGGGTAACGGCACCGTTGACTATTCCATCACCGCCAATGCCACAGCCAACCGACGCACAGGCTCCCTCACGGTTGCCGGACAGACTTTCACCATCGTTCAGGGCATCTCATTTACTGATGTCGCGGCTGACCATCCCTTCTACTCACTCATCGGCAAACTCTCGGCTCGTGGCATTACCCTCGGATGTTCCCCTTCACTCTACTGCCCTGACCAGAGTGTCACCCGCGAGCAGATGGCGGCTTTTATTCTGCGTGCCCTGGGCGAGTTCAACCCGCCGACACCTCCGACACAGCGTTTTGCCGATGTCCCCCCATCTAATCCTTTCTATGCCTTCATTGACCGCCTGGCTGAACTGGGCATCACACTGGGTTGCAGCCCGGGAAATTATTGCCCGAACCAGCCGGTCACCCGCGAGCAGATGGCGGCCTTTTTGATGCGGGCACTTGGCGAATTCAACCCGCCCACCCCACCGACGCAGCGCTTTGATGATGTGCCGCCCGCCAATCCGTTTTATCCCTTCATAGATCGCATGGCAGTTTTAGGCATCACGCTGGGCTGTTCGCCAAGCCTCTACTGCCCGGAGCAAGCGGTGACCCGGGCGCAGATGGCGGCTTTTTTGATTCGTGCTTTTGACCAACCGATTAACCGAGCGCCGACGGTTTCAGCCGGACCCGACCGCACCATTCAACTATCGGAGATAGCTAATTTGAGCGGCACAGTCACAGATGACGGCTTCCCCTATTGCAGCACGCTGACACGGATGTGGAGTCAGGTGAGCGGTCCCGGCACGGTTACTTTCACCGACCCGCAGCAGGCGACAACGACAGCCAGCTTCAGCCAAGTGGGCAGCTACGTGCTGCGTTTGACGGCAAGCGATTCGTTGCTCAGTAGTTTCGACGAGATGATGGTGACGGTGACCGCGAACAATCAAGCGCCGGTGGTCAATGCCGGAGCCGACTTCTCAATCACTTTGCCCAATCGCGCCAATTTGCTGGGCACAGCCACGGACGACGGCTTGCCAAACAACACGCTGACGTTGTCGTGGAGTCTGGTCACAGCTCCGGCGGCAGTGATTTTCAGTAGTGCCAGCGCCGAGGCCACGGAAGCGATTTTCAGCACAGCGGGGGTCTATACCTTGCGGCTGAGCGCCAGTGATTCCCAGTTGACGAGCAGCGACGATGTAGTGGTGACGGTCAACGCCGATCCGACGACGCCGCCGCCAGACCCGATGACGGTCGCGCCGCCACTGGATATAACTGTTGTCAATACGATTGGTCTGGCAACGGAATTTCTCTACACGGGAGCCAACCCGATTCAAACGGGAGTCGCGCCGGGCACCATCAAGCCTATGCGTGCAGCGGTGCTGCGCGGGCGGGTGCTGGATAAAACCGGCGCGGCGCTGCCGCTGGTGAAGATCACGGTTCTCAATCACCCCGAATATGGTCAGACCTTGAGCCGGGCTGATGGAAAGTTCGATATGGCTGTCAACGGTGGCGGCTTGCTGACCGTCAATTACGAAAAGGTGGGTTTCCTGCCGCTGCAACGCTGCGAAGCTGTTCCCTGGCAGGATTACTGCGGTGTACCAGACGTGGTGATGATGAATTATGACGGTAATGTTACGTTTATAGACTTGTTGGCAAACACCCCGATTCAGGTGGCGCAAGGCACAACTTCGACCGACAGTTCCGGTACGCGCCGCACGACCTTTTTCTTCAAACAGGGGACGACGGCGACCATGAAATTGCCCGGCGGCGCAATGCAAGGATTAGACAGACTCCATGTTCGAGCCACAGAATTCACCGTCGGCGCAAACGGTGTCAACGCCATGCCAGGCGAGTTGCCTGCGCTGAGCGCTTACACCTATGCGGCAGCCTATACCATTGATGAAGCCGTTGCGGCGAACGCGTTGGAAGTCACCTTCAATCAGCCTGTCGTGCAGTACAACGAGAACTTCCTGAATTTCCCTGTCGGGATAAATGTTCCGTCCGGTGCTTATGACCAAGAGCAAGGCATCTGGATGCCTTCTGCCAACGGGCGTATCGTCAAAATCCTCTCTATCACAAGCGGCGTTGCCAATCTCGATGTCAACGGTAACGCCATACCCGCGACCGACCCGGAGTACGCCGCGCTCGGCATCAACACCGCAGAGCGTCAGCAACTTGCAACCCTTTATGCAGTCAATCAAAGTCTTTGGCGCGTACCGGTGATTCACTTCTCATTTTGGGATTCCAATTTTGGATTCGGACCTCCGCCAGGTGCAGGCCCTCCGGGTGGTGCGCCGCCACCCCCACCCGATGACCCCGATGACCCGGATGAATGCGACGGCTGCATCCTCGGAATGCAAGATCAACGTCTGAGCGAAGAGCTTGACGTAGTTGGCACACGCTTCTTTCTGCGTTATGACAGCACACGCCCACGTGGTCGCGCCAGTGCTTACACCTTGCGTATCCCGTTGAGTGGCGCGACACTGCCCGGTCCGGTTAAACGCATTGAAATGACCGTCAGCATCGCCGGACAAACGCACTCCTTCACTTTTCCCGCGCAAGCCAATCAAATCACCAGCTTCACCTGGGATGGCAAGGACGCTTACGGGCGCAATGTGCAAGGGCAACAGGAAGTCACGATTGACATAGGCAATGTCTATGACGGTGTTTATCAAAACGTCGGCAATTTCGGTTATAACGGCAATGGCGTCCCTATCACGGTCAACACGCGCCAGGAAATTACCATTCACCGCCGTCAACGTTTACAGCTCGGCGTTTATTCCGCGCCGCCGCAAACCTTAGGCGGTTGGACTCTCAGCGAGCATCATGCTTACGACCCTGTCGGGCAAAAGCTTTACGAAGGCAACGGTAAACAGCGCGATGTGCAGACCGTCAGCAATGTGATTGATACGTTTGCGGGCGGGTTGTCGGGATTTTTGGGCGATGGCGGACCGGTCAGTGCGGCACGATTTAGATGGCCTTACGGCACCGCTTTCGCGCCGGACGGTTCTATTTATGTCGCCGATTCGGGCAATCAGCGCGTCCGTAAAATCGCCCCCGACGGCACCGTTTCAACCTTTGCTGGCAATGGTGGCGGTTGCAATCCTTCGAACTTCCCTTGTGGCGATGGCGGCCCAGCGACCAGCGCGTCGTTCGGCGGTGTCATTCGCGTGGCGGTGGCTCCAGACGGCAGTGTTTATATTGGCGGCGGGCAACACCTGTGGCGCGTCACCCCGGACGGCATCATTCACCGCGTTGCGGGCACTGCCACCGGTGGTTTCAGCGGCGACGGCGGCCCGGCGCGCGACGCGCAAATCAGCAATGCCACACGCCCCTATCCGGCAGCAGACGGCAGCGTCTATCTCAGCGACATCCTCAACCAACGCATACGCCGCATAGACCCCAACGGCATCATCACGACCATCGCAGGCAACGGCACAATAGGCTTTAGCGGTGACGGCGGACCCGCGACACAAGCCCAACTCAATTACCCTGGCGACATAGTGGCTGCGCCCGACGGCAGTGTGTATTTTATAGACCAGGACAACAACCGCATACGCCGCATCGCGCCCGACGGCATCATTTCGACTTACGCAGGCACAGGCGTCTTCGGCGTTTCGCCCGACGGGCTGCCAGCGTTGCAGACCAATTTTGTTTTCCGGGCGGCCAATCAGATTGAGTCGGGTTCGATGGCGCTGGCACCGGACGGTTCGCTCTATGTCGTTTCTTACGCGAATGTAAATGGCGGACGCGTGCGCCGCATTGGTCCCGATGGCATCGTCACGGGCATCGCCGGTAATGGTCAATTTGGTTCACAGGGCGACGGCGGTCCGGCGCTGGCCTCGCAAATGCGGCTTGTGGCGATTGGCCTGGCGCCAGACGGCAGCCTCTACGCCACGGGTGGTTTCAGTTTCGATTTCGACGAAAGCCGCATACGCCGCGTGTCTTCGCCTTTGCCCGGCTTTACCAACAATCAAATCGCCATCCCTTCCGAAGACGGCACACAGCTTTTCCGCTTTGACGCGCAAGGGCGACACCTCAACACCGTCAACACGCTGACGGGTGCAACCCTTTACACCTTCGCTTACGACAGCGCCGGTAGACTCATCACCGTGATTGATGGCGACAACAACATCACAACGATTACGCGCAATGGCAGCGGCAATCCAACAGGCATTTTGAGTGCAGACAATCAACTGACGACCTTTACACTTGATGCCAACGGCTACTTTGCGACCATCACCAACCCGGCCAGCGAACAGTATCAATTCACCTACAACACAGGTGGTCAGATGTTGACTGAACGCGACCCGCGCAACAACCAAAACACTTTCACCTATAACGCGCTTGGTCAACTCATACGCGATGACGACCCGGCGACAGGCTTCCAAACGCTGACGCGCACGGGACAGGATTTGGATTTCACCGTCACGCGCAACACAGCCTTGAATCGGCAGACAGCTTTCCGTGTGCAAACGCTCGGCAATCTTGACCGCAACCGTATCAACACTTTCCCCGACGGTACAACGACCAACCTGCTCGAAGGCGCCAACGGTTTGAACACCTTCACCGCTGCTGATGGCACCATCATCAGCGCACAATCGGGCGGCGACCCGCGTTGGAAACTGCAAGCGCCGCTGACGACCGGCTTAACCATCACGACACCCGGCGCATTGAATTTCACCCACACATTGGCGCGCGCTGTGACCCTGGCAAATCCGGCAGACCCTTTGAGCCTGACAACCCAAAACGACACGGCAACCATCAACGGGCGAACCATTACGAACAACTACACGGCGGCAACCCGAACCTTTATTGCCAGTTCGCCGCTTAGTCGCACAAGAACTACTGTGATTGACCCGCAAGGGCGCACCACACAATTTCAATTCGCTAATTTGAACGCCAGAAATTTCACCTATGATGTACGCGGCAGAATCAGCACAACGAGCGAAGGGAGTGGCGCAGAAACCCGCACCTCTCTATTCA
>JANMSG010000692.1:0-14334 GCA_031389065.1 Acidobacteriota bacterium
AGAACCCACGATGCGAAACCGATTAGTATGCTGCTGTTTGAATTGCAAGGGCAAAAAGTAATTCGCGCAGCCAGTAGCGAACGCCAGCTACAGGAAGTGATGACCGATTTCTGGTTCAATCACTTCAATGTCTTCTGGCCCAAGAACGGTGACAGATCTACCGCGACACACTACGAAATGCAGGTGATTCGCCCGAATACCTTTGGCAAATTCAAAGAACTGGTCATGGCGACTGCGAAAAGTTCCGCAATGATGCAATACCTCGACAATTTTCAATCCAGTTCTCCGGATGCTCAACTTCCCAGACAACGTAAAAACGGCAAGGGCGGACGTTTCGCACAACTCGGGCAAAACGACCAGATGACCGAAGAGCAGAAGCAACGTATGCAAAGAGTCCAGCAACAGGCTGCAAAACGCAAACCGGGCATCAACGAAAACTACGCTCGCGAGTTGATGGAACTTCACACGCTTGGTGTTGAAGGCGGCTATACACAAAAGGATGTGCAGGAAGTGGCGCGTTGCTTTACCGGATGGACGATTGAAAGACCTCTCGGCGGTGGCGGCAAAAAAGCCGCAGGCGAATTCACCTTCCGCCCATTTATGCACGATAATGGCGAAAAGGTTGTTCTAGGACACAAGATTCCTGCTGGCGGTGGCATGAAAGATGGCGAGATGGTCATTGAAATTCTCGCCAGGCAGCCCAGTGCAGCCAAGTTTATCGCTACCAAACTGGTTCGCCGCTTTGTCAACGACAACCCGCCGCAAGCACTGGTTGAGAAGGTCGCAGCCGTTTATATGAAAACCGATGGCGACACACGCGAGATGTTGAAGACCATTTTCACAGCGCCAGAGTTCTATGCGCCTGAAAATTATCGCGCCAAAATTAAATCACCCTTCGAGCTTGCGGTCTCTTCGATTCGTGCTCTCGAAGGTGCGACAGTCAATCCGCGTCAGGTCGCGCAATTTGTGGCGAAGATGGGACAACCGCTTTACCTTTATCAACCCCCGACAGGTTACCCTGACCGCGCCGAGCAATGGGTTAATACGGGCGCTCTGCTTGAGCGTTTGAACTTTGGCATCGCGCTCAGTTCTAATAAGATTATTGGGACGACGGTTGATGCAAAGAGCTTTGCAGGCAAAATTGATACGAAGAACGACCAGCAATTGATGAACAAAGCGATTGCCGTGTTGCTCTACGGCGAAGTATCCCCGCAAACTCGCAGCGTTCTTGAAAAACAGTTGAAAGATGGTGTCGCCGTGAAAGGGGAACTGGGCGATGTGTCGAAGATACCAAATTCAGCGGGCGCTTCTATGCAAACGATGGACAGCGATTTGACGGCTGATGATTCAATGTCTTCGCCGCAAAAGGGCAAAGCCGGTAAAGGCGATGCCGTCAGCAAAGCGGAAAGAGGCGGGATGCGCTATGAAAGAATGATGGGAATGCAAGCGAGAACGCAAACGCAAACACCTGTTGACCCCGAAGTAGCAAAGGTCTTCGGTCTGGTTCTAGGCTCGCCGGAGTTCCAACGCAAATAAAAAAAGGACTGAGGACTGAGGACTGAGGACTGAGTAGTTAAAAGTGTAAAGGCAGAACGATGAACGATAAACTGAGATTTGTACTCTCTTGTTCATCACTCATACTTCTTACTTCATCGTTTCTTAATTCACTCAGTCCTCAGTCCTCAGCACTGAAGTTTAGGAGAGAAAATCATGTCAGTATCAAGAAGATATTTCCTCAAATCATCGGGACTCGCGCTTGCCAGTTTCGCAGCCGTCCCGTCTTTCTTACAGAGAACGGCGCTTGCGCAAACGCTCGGCAGCCCCACAGATAAGCCCATCGTCATAGCAATTTTTCAACGCGGGGCGATGGACGGACTTTCGGCGGTCGTGCCGTTTGGTGATAAGAATTATTACAGCTTGCGCCCGCAAATCGCCATTGCGCGACCAAAGGGCGGAGATGCGGATGCAGCGCTTGACCTTGACGGTTATTTCGGATTGCATCCCGCGCTCTCGCCTTTCAAGTCCATTTATGATGCGGGGCAGCTGGCGATTGTTCACGCCGTCGGTTCGCCAGACAACACGCGTTCACACTTCGACGCGCAAGATTACATGGAAGCCGGGACGCCCGGTAATAAAGGTACAGCCGATGGTTGGTTGAATCGTTACCTTGCCGCAAAAAAAGACGCCAAAACAACAGCTTTCCGCGCTGTGGCGTTTAGCTCGAATATGCCGCGTAGCTTGATGGGCAAAGAGAACGCTATTGCGATGACCAACATTAACGATTTCGGCGTCAAAACCGGGCAAGGTGGCAATCAGGTCGCCGCCAGCTTTGAAGCTCTCTACGCGCAGAACCGTGCAGATTCATTACACGGCACAGGCAAAGAGGCTTTCGAAGCTGTGAAGATGTTGAAGAAAGCCAACCCGCGTCAATACACTCCTGCGAAGGGCGCGAACTATCCGCCGACGCCTTTCGGACAAAACCTGTTGCAAATCGCCCAGTTGATAAAATCCGACATTGGTCTTGAAGTGGCATTTGCAGATCGTGGCGGTTGGGACACACACGCCAATCAAGGAACAGGTCGCGGGCAGTTGGCAAATCAGTTGCGCGATTTCGGACAAGCGATAGCCGCTTTATATCAAGACCTTGGCGATAGAATGCAGAACGTCGTGATCTTGACGATGACAGAGTTCGGACGAACGATTCGCCAGAACGGTTCGGGCGGTACGGATCACGGTCACGGGAGTTGCTTGTTCGTGCTTGGCGGCAAGGTTAAAGGCGGCAAGGTCTATGGCAAATGGCCAGGACTTGATACGAGCCAATTGTATGAAGGCCGCGACCTTGCTTTGACGACAGACTTCCGCGATGTATTTGGCGAAGTTGCAGCGCGACATACAGGCGTGGCTAACGTGAACTCAATCTTTCCGGGCTACAAGGTGAATCCTGCAAACTTCAAAGGATTCCTTCGCGGATAACAAAATCTCTGATGGCATAAGCCTCCCGCTTGAGCCATAACCTATTTTTCATTTGAAGTTTGATAAATATATAACGGGGGCTTGCAAGAGTCCCCACATTTATTTTCCTGTAAGATAATTATGCTGAGAAGAAATGCTTTCCTCCTTATGCTGTTCTTTTGTACCAGCGCTCTGACGTTTTCTCAAACGGCGAGAGGTCAAACGATTACTTCCATCAATCCGACTTCGGTGTCTGCCGGAAGCCAAGCCTTCACCTTGAGGGTAATTGGCGAAGGCTTAAAAAAGAAATCGAAAGTTCAATGGAACGGCGCGACGCTTGAAACAACTCGCCTGTCATCGAATGAATTGACTGCCCTCGTCACAGCCGATTTGCTTGCGACGGCGGGCGCGGCGCAAATCACCGTAAACAGAAAAGGCGCAATCTCGAACGCTGTGACTTTCACGATCAACAATCCGCAGCCTTCGCCTGGCTACGATTGGTCGCAACTCAGAAATAGACTGCAAAGCTTCGTACCGAATACGGTTGTTGGGCTTGGATTGATGATTGCTCGTGATGGTCAGGTAATTTACGCAGAGGCCTTTGGCAATCAGAATGTTGATACGGTGCTGCCCATCGCATCGTCAACCAAGATGCCTTCTGGCACGGTAATCATGAAATTGGTTGAGCAAGGGCTGATCAATCTGGATGAGCCAATCGCGACCTATTTGCAAGGCAAAATCAATGTGCCCGCCGATAAAGCAGGAATCACTGTGCGAATGCTTTTCAATCACACATCGGGAGTGATTGCTGAGCCTTTATGTACGAATAACCTCTTCACGACTTTGAAAGCCTGCGCGCAAGAGGCTTTGAATGCGCCGCTTGAATTTACGCCGGGAACCAAATTCGCTTACGGCGGCGGCGGTATGCAAGTGGCGGGTTACGTAGCTGAAGCGGTCACCGGCAAAAGGTTTACCGAGCTGTTCGATGAAATCGTCGCAACGCCGCTTGGTTTAACCCGGTTCAGATATAATTCAAATACCAATCCGCGCATTGCCGGAGGCGCTTTTTCAGACATAGGAGATTACACGAAGATTTTGCAGATGCAGCTTGCCGGCGGAATTTATCAAGGAAATCGCATTCTCTCGCAATCTACGATTGACGAAATGCAGCGCGATCAGATTGTTGGCATTGAAAAACTTCGCTCTCCCGGCGGAACAATGTTGACAGGCTATAGCTTCGGTTGGTGGCACAGCAACCCTGCCCATTTATCGCAGCAAGCGCAGCCGCAAACGGTTGGCCCTGAGTTGAGCGATCGAGGATTGTTCGGTAGCACCCCTTGGATTGATAAAGATTTGAACTATAGTGCGGTCTTTTTGATTTTTGATCTCACCCAAGCAAGTACGGATATTTGGAATGAGATACGCCCGTTGATTATCGAGCAGATAAAAAAGAATCCGTAGCGCTTATCCTTGTTTTAAAAAATTGTTTCATTCGGAAGGAGCGGTTATGACCTTCGCAAAGAGAATCATTTTTGCTCTCATGTTTATCTCTCTGTTTTGCGCGAGCGCATTTTTCGTAGCTGCTCAAAAGCAAAGCGAATCGGCAAAGCAAGAGCAAGATACGCCTATCAAACTAGGCTCGACTCTGGTGAGCGTTCCTGTGATTGTCAGCGATAGAAACGGTCGTTACATTTCCGGCTTGAAAGCCGAAAATTTCACCCTCTACAAAGATGGAGTCAAACAGCAAATCTCATTCTTTACTGCCGAAGAAGAGCCTATCAATGTTGCACTGTTGCTCGATACCAGCAAAAGCACTCAAAATGTTTTGGACGAAATAAAAGACCACGCCAAAGATTTTCTCAAACAACTGCGTCCGCAAGACAAAGCCATGATTGTGAGCTTCGATTTCGAGGTTCACGTTTTGACCGAGCTTACATCTGACCGCAAGGCATTGGAACGCGCCATCAAAAATGCAGAGATAGGCGAGTACGTAGGCACTACATTGCGCGATGCGGTGTTTGAAGTTGAAGACCATCACTTCAAAAAAATCAAAGGGCGCAAAGCGATTATTTTGCTGACCGACGGCAAAGATCACGGCAGTCGCGTTTCTACGGAAGAATTACTTGAAGCTTCTGCCGAATCGGACGCCATGATCTATTCGGTTTTCTATACCACCACAGCCCCGAATCTCAATCCCCGGTTCGACCCCTTCCCTGGTTCTCGCAGAGATAGAATGGATCCCCCTATGAATCGCGGACGCCGACGTTTTCCATTGATGAATGAGCCTGCAACGCAATTTCCTGGCAGGGCACAGCGGCGCGCGCGAATAGAGAGAAAGAACAGGGAAGCTGTAGATTTTTTAGAAGAGTTATCTGAAGTTTCTGCGGGTCGTTTTTATCGCAGCGAGGTTGCCGATTTGAAAAAGAATTTTGAATTGATTGCTGATGAATTGCGCCATCAATACCGAATAGGCTTTTACCCGGATGGCGAAAAGCGGGAAGGCGTGACGCACAAACTGCGCGTCGAAGTTTCACGCGCCGAAGCAGTCATCAGAGCGCGACGCAGTTATACGGATTAAGAAAGTCTTTTAGTCTTGAGTCCGGTGTCTGAACGTCGTATAACGACCGAGTTGATTGTGTCATCTAGTAGTGTTGGCAGAAGCATATGAAACGCGCTTCGGCGGCTGCGGGCCAACGACTGGTTAGGCGTCGATGTGGGTGTCACGAACCCTTTACACATTCACCTTGCTCAAATTTTGTTACGATGAAGCTATGTTTAGCGGGACTGCCGTGTGCCCTTCCGAAGTTTTCTATCCTAAATGTGCCGACCGCTGTGACACGCGCTTTATCACACTTCCCCGGAGGGAATCTTTCCCACATTTCTTCTTTGAGCTTACTCCATTTCTCTTCGCTCTCTCCATTAAGCTCAAGTGATATTTTCTGTTCGCTTCGATCATCACAGGCTGGATCATACAGAAATAACTCGTATGTGGAATTTGAGAGTATCCTTGTATAGACTGCATTAACAAGGACCTGTTTCTGATTATAGTTTTCTGGATGCTGTAGAAAATCACAGATAGAAATCCTTGGAACCAGCTTGGTGCGAGACTGAGAATCTTCAGGATGGAAGGGTGTGCTATTCGCAGGGAAAGCAAGGCTCCCGACAATAAGTAGGCCCACAACAATATTGCGGATTTCAGTTGCTTTCATAACCTCTTACCCTGTAGACGCCTAATTTCTTTTCAGACTTCGGACAGGTACGGGCGCACGGCCGTGCGCCCTTTCACAGACTCCAGACTCTTGTGACTTATTTCAAATTTTTCAACTCATTGATACGCTTACGCATGGCGCGAACATAAATCTCTACTTCGGCAGTCTCGAAGCCTCCGGCGCGGAATGCGTCACCGAGTTGTTTGTCTGACAGACGGCTCAACAGATTGCCCATCCATCGGGCATTCTCGACTTTGACACCAAAGAGTGCTTGATCGTTTTTGCCTTTGTAGTTAAACATCACTTCGCCGTTTGTAACACCTCTTATGAAGGGTTGACTGGCGAAATCATTCGGCTCGCCTTTGGTTCCGGCAGGTGCTTCTCTAAAAAAGAAAAAATTGCGGAATACGGAGCCGGTCAAACCGAGCGAACCGCCGAGGTCGCTGACATAGTAGATATGAGTGTTGGGGTCGCCGCCACTCTTTTTGCCCGGACGTTTGACTTTGTTATTGACGTCCTTCAGATCCCAGTTGTTGATCAGGGCCATCAAGGTTTGTAACCCTTGAAACTCACGCGTCCCAACGAATGGATTGCCCAGCGCCCAACTCCAGGTCAGCTTCTCTGGAACTTTGCTGAAGCCGTCGTCATCGCGCTCGAAGCGAACGTCTTTGACTTGAAAGCCGCCGCGCCCGTCTATGTTCGCGATTTTAAGGAAGTAGTCCTGATCAACATGATAGCCGGCGGCCCATATCAGGCGAGTGGCGGAGGTTTCCGATTGCGTCTCGGCACCCAATTTCGCTTTCCATTTTCTTCCCTTGCTGTCTTCAAGGTCCATCTTTTCAGAGGTACCGCCGGGATCGCGGCGAATAAATTTGAAGGTGTCCGAAGGATTGGGCGCGCCTTCTGCACCGCCTAGACCGTAAAATAAATCGCGGCTTTCGATATCCGTAGGCTCTTTCCACAAGACCGGGCGACCCTCGCCCTTATCTGCCGGATCCTTCTTCTCCGACTTCTTATCCTTCTTCTCTTTACTCTCCTTCTTATCGCTGTCTTGTGAAAAAGCGGGCGCGAAGGAGGTTAAGCCAATCAACAGGCTTACCAATAGCAAAAAACTAAGCGTTCTGTTTTTTAAAGGCATAAGGTATCTCCTTTTGGTTTATGCAGAGGCAACATTATATTCATTCACCCAAAACTCGAAAAGTAATAATTGATTTGCAGGGAATATATTTTACCGCTTCCTGTCAATTTATTGAAATGCAGTTGCACGAAAATGAAAAAGGAGCAGACTACTGTCTGCTCCTTTTGCTTTGAAAAGATTTGAACGCTGGATAAATGTGGCGAAAATTAGTTGCGCTCTATGCGGTCGCCAATGTTAATTTCGCTTACGGAGCGGGTGATGAGCGCCACAGCTGTGCCCTTTTCAACTTTCAGAACAATCATTTCGCCTAACACTTTTCGCGGTATCTTCGGACGATCGTTCAAGATTTTTTGGCGTTCTTTAGCTACCGATTGATTGGAAAAATCGCCGCCGCGC
This sequence comes from Acidobacteriota bacterium, assembly GCA_031389065.1. Lineage (GTDB taxonomy): Bacteria > Acidobacteriota > Blastocatellia > UBA7656 > UBA7656 > JACQDB01. The sequence continues at coordinate 7,696 of JANMSG010000692.1, forward strand.
CAATGATCGCTCTCATATCCTTGACTGCGCCATAAGTCAATTTTATCGTTAGGCATTTTGCCTATGTTTTCGCGCTTCGTAGTTATTTTGTGATAGATAGTGAAGTAATCGCCTTCTTTCACACCTTTTCGTTCACCTAGATCAATGTAGACGATATCGTTTGTCGCCACCATCTCTCTGCCACTTCGAGCCAATACGATTTGGCCTGAGATATCGCCGGATCCCTCGCCGTGCTGGGATAATGGCTGACCTTCACGCGGTTCCGGTGCCAGCTTCTCTTCATACGGTTTGAGCAAATCGCCCATCTCTATCAGGTCGCAAGAAACGGTTACTTCTGCCGTTGAGGTTTCCTCATTCACCTGGATGATGCGCAGCATGCCAACCTCGCGTACGAAGGTGCCGAGCTTTTTTTTCTTATCAAACGGGTGTTTCAATTTACCAAGCGGACGAATGATGTAATATACAGCGCCCGAGCGCACACCTTCTTCGCGCCCTTTGTTGATAAAGACCACATCACCTTGCGAGAAAGAGTATTGAAAATTTTCTTTCTCTCCGCCGATGACCATTGAATCAGGCCAATTCGTTGATTCTGTGATATAGCCTGTGCAATAAATATCTGTTCGTTTGGTAATCGGATCAGGCTCCGGATTATTTAAGGGAATCGGTTGCGATGCTTGTTCTTTTTGAGCTGCGACCTGGTTTGGTAAAGTGATACAAAATAGAGATGCCAGCGCAATGACAACACAGGCTGTACGTTTCATAAGAAAATCCTCACGATAATTTTGGGGGATGGGTACGCCAAACGACGGGAGCAGCTTCGCGAATATCCTATAACCGCAAGCTATCAAAGTATCTAGCCTAAGTCAATAATTAAATTCTGCGCCTTAGTAAACGCCAAACTTATGATGTGGGTTTAACTAACTTCCGGTTCGTCTTTGAATTGTTGGCGATGCCTAGGGAGTGGGTTGCTTCGAGCGTACGCTTCCACATTACCAATCAAGGTAAATAGCTTGCTGAGTTCAGAGGAATGTATATTTCCTTCAAATTTAAACATTCCTGAATTCTCAGGTGAGACAAAACCGCGTACAATGTAATCTGATTCACTATCGGTGCAGAGAAAATTCAAAAGATATAGCAGTTCCATCAACCTCTCTTCTGATTCTTGTGAATCGTCTATATCGAGGTTGCATAGAAAGTTGAAGATATCGTCCTTAGAAGTTAGCTTAATATGGAAGCTGTTTTTGGGAGTGGGAAAGCGCACAACCTTGCCGGCGTAGGTTTCTTGATAAGTGGCAGAAGCTTCGCGCTGATAACTCGCAATGTCAACGACATTGAAATATTTTTGTTGAGGGGAGGGGACAGATGAATGGTTGCGACAGGACTTCGCTTGAGCTTCCTGAATTTCGTCAGCGGTCTCTTGCCATTCGGGATATAGGTTTGCATACGGAGTTGACAGAACGTTTGTAATAATATGACTTGCGGCTTGGAATTGCCCAAGCTGACCGAGTTCATAAGCATAGTTGTTTAATTCAATACCCAGATAAGCAGGAAATACCCGCCCCAAACTAAATAGATCAGGTAGCATATTCTTGAGAATCAACGCGCTTTGAAAATGATCCTCCTGTTGAGAATAGAGACTAGATAGTGCGTCTTGCGTTTGAATTGCGGTGATCGGCGCACACTTATTTATGACACTGATTTGGTAAGATTCTGTTAATAACCTCTTGGCTTCATCCAGTTGATTTGATTGTAAAGCATTCATGCCCAAAGCAAGAATGGCGGCAGACTGAACAGCCGGAGGCGCATCTTTCGCGAGGGTTTCATAGATTTGTTGCGCCTCTTGGTTTTTGTTATTGCCCTGCTGCGAGATAGATAAAGCTTGAAAATATAGTCCCGCAAACTCAGAACGCGGGGATAAGTTGATTAATTCCTCACTGCACGCCGCTACCTGGCGGAAATCGCGCTCGTAATATGCCTGTCTTGCTGCAAAAGTCAGGTGTTGGATTTTCTGATTAACCCTTTCTTCTATGGAGGTAGAAAAAATGAAAAGATTTCTCAGCGTTTGTTTTTTAGTCGTTTTGAGCATTTTGCTCACTCCAATATTCTCAGATAACTATAGCGCCATCGCAGGTCGCGCAGGAATGGGCAACCTTGCCAGCTCTGAGTGCGAATGCGGCGCTCCAGGTCCGCCTTGTTATGATCAATACACCTGGCAGCTTTGTAACCCAGAAGACGGCTACCTAAGGGAATCGCAACCCACTGATAGCAAATCAACCAATGACACAATACCGGTTGATGGCACTTCTTTCGGGCTGATGATTTTCGTTGGCGCCTATCTGTTTCGGCGATTTATTCTGTAATCACCTTTTGAAAACTCGGAGATTGAAGACAATCTCCGAGTTCTTTATACCCTTTGTTTGTAACGCCGGTTTCTTCTTCTGGCACGGAGAATTTCACTTCCTAACTATTCAACTTTGGCTTGTGTCCCGTTAGGCTTTTCTAAACTACCATACTCTCGGTTTATTTCAAATGCTAAAGTAACTACTCAGCCCCAGCAATGCCGGCAATTACAAATCCATAGATATTTGCCAGGTTGCATCGTTGTCGCGCAGGTGGCGAAACAAAGAGTAGGAGCGGCGCTGCTTACAATAGGCTCGGGTCAGTACAGTCCGTAGACTTGAGTTAAGCCAAAAAACTGAATGACTGGGAAGAAAACAAAAATATTACCTATCCTTCTCTTGACACGCATTCAAATAAGCGGATAATTGCAAGCAGCATTTTTAGTTGGGGTGTTAAGTTAACAACCCGACGCTTAGGAAAAGCGATAAACAATGGTGTTCTAGAGGTGACGAGTAGAGGGGGTAGTTTCTTCAAGGGAAGCTCTGCGAGAATAATAACATCTATGAATCAACCTTGTCGTTGAACCCCATTCCCTCGTAGGAGAGGACTCTTTTGAAAGAAACGGTGTAGGAGGTCTACAGTGTACGAGTACAATGACATAACATTGACCTGTATTGATTGTAACGAGGAGTTTTTCTTTACTGCCGGAGAACAACAATTTTTTGCAGATAAGGGATTAAAGAACGCACCTAAGCGATGTAAGACTTGTAAAATCAAAAAGAACGATCGCATTATTGCTGTTTCCCAAGCCTACTCTCAAGGGCTTCAACATGAGCGCGTAGAGGTCTGTGTGACTTGCGCTTTATGCGGCACGGAAACCACGATTCCGTTCAAGCCTACGCAGGGAAGACCTGTTTACTGCCGCGACTGTTTCTTGAAAATGCGCGGCTCGACCTTGCGTTTTCACACCAAAGTCAGTTAGCTAAATCTGCTAAAGCTAGGTCTGGTATTTGCCAATTTGGCTGCTTTAATAAACCTAATTAATTGTAGAAAAGGGATTTTGCTGACGAAATATTTTTTGTGTCAATAGGGTGGAGCTAGTCGTCTGAAACCGTGAATCAGAATGACAAGCAAAAAGAGAATGTTCCGCGCGAGAACCAAAGGGAAAAAAGGTGTTTTGAGAGGCTCAGAGTCAATGCCTTGTTGCTGATCTGTTAAACACACCGCCAATTTTTTCAGTATTTTCGTGGTAAAAGGATAATCATTGATTTTATCAACCCAATCTTTGGGGATAGCCTCATCTCCTGAAGTTACTCCTGCTAATGCTCCGGCAATTGAAGCCACGGTGTCTGTGTCCCCGCCACAGTTTAATATAGCAATCAATGTTGGCTCAAACTCGCCATAGTGTGTCATCCAGCTATAAACCGACATCGGGACCGTGTGATAAATATAGCCTGAGACTCCTTTGCTTAAATTCATTTGCAAAGCGAACTCTTCAACGGTCAATCTCTGCTCGAAAGCTAAACGCATTTTGTCTAAAATCTCTTTCCACTCTTTATCATTTGTACTGCCGCAGGTTTCTAAAATCGAAAAAACTTCACGTGTGTCTAGAGGTGAACGCGGTTGATTTTTTAAAATCCAACCTGCCAAATGTGCAATTGCTAAAGCGCCGGTTAACGCTCTAGGGTCAGTATGAGTCAGGAGCGTGGATGCTTCAATGTAGGCGTCTATGCTCTCAGGAGAGTGAGCATAATAAGCGCCTATGATTGCTGCTCGCATCGCCGGTCCGTTTCCTGCTGAATAGACTCCGCTCTTTGCGGGTGAGATACCTAGCCAGAGTTTGAGGATTGAGCGTAAAGTAGCAAAGCCGATTCCGGCGGGTAACCCAAGAAACCAAATTTTAAATTTCCAGGCAAGCAGGCGACGAAATTCTGAAACGGAGTCTGGATGTTCTAAGAGGCATTGGGCAACGAAAACCGTATGTTCTGTATCATCGCTAATCATTCCGCGACCAAACAAGAAGCGCTGATGCCATTTGCCGCGAAAGAATTTTTGTACACGTCTGCGGCTAAGTCCCTCGGCAGGTAAGCCAAGCGAATCGCCAACCGCGACTCCTAAGAGAAGCCCTTTTAAGCGAGCTTCATTCTCTGAACTTTGGCTGCTGTACAGGTCGTCATTGAACATAGGTTGAATGCTGACACGCACGTTGCCTGATAAAGTTCAAAAAAGAAGAACTCGTAAAACCTCGAATTACAATTTCAAGCCGTTCGTCATCAAGGCTTGATAACAAATCACTGCGCCTACGCAGGCGATGACAAAGGCGCTCAATACCGGCAGAATTCTTACCAACGTATGATTCCTGGCGCTTTCCGGGCGTTTGAGCAAACGCCCCGCATATAGGAATATCAAGCCGACTCCCGTCAAGGTTGCAGCAAGACCCAAGCTGAAGGCGATGACCAAAAGCAAACCATAGCCTGTTCGCTGCATTGAAATTGCCGATAGCAACACTACTAATGCGGATGGGCAGGGAAGCAAGCCGCCCGATATGCCAAGCGCGAGAAGACTCTTCCAACTGATCGGCGAACCATCTATTCCCGGCGGCAGATGTGAATGCGGTTTCCCGCCATCGTGCGAGTGAACCATAGGCTGGAGTCTGGAGTCTGGAGTCTGGAGTCCGACGTTTATATGAGAAACATCTTTGTGATCGTGAGAATGCCCAGAACTGTGATTGTGGTCGTGCGTGGGATGTTCGTGCGATTGCCCAGGCAAATACGCGTGAGCCTTAGCTTCATCATGAGAGTGCGAATGTTTTTCGTGTGCGCGAACTGACACATAAGGCGGCTCGTGCGAGTCTGTATGATGCGCAGGTGAATCAACCTCATCGTGTGAATGCGAATGAGGTTCGTGCGAGTGGTCGTGATCGTGCGAGTGGTCGTGATTGTGTGAGTGATGGTGCGATGGTTCATGGTCATGCGTATGATGATGATCCGCCGAAGCGTAGCCGAGCGCGAAACGCAAACGCTTCACAAAGAGGCTCAAACCTAAACCGAAAACAATTAAGCCGGAAATCAAACTGATAATCGGAAAAAGTTTTTCAGGCACGACATATTGCGATGCAAACAAGGTGATAATACCGAGTGCGAACACGCCTAATGTGTGGGTGACGGTCACCGTCAAACCTAAAAAAGCTGCGTGTTTCGGCGTCCCTCTTGAGCCTACCAGATAAGCCCCGACAACGGTTTTGCCGTGACCCGGCGACATCGCGTGTACGCCGCCAAGAAACATTGCAATCAACAATCCCAACAGGGCTACAGGCAAGGTCAATTCCTTCACTGCAATCAACTCTGCGAATCGGTCTCTGGAGGGCGCGACGATGCGACCTTCGCGGGTCATCAACGCTTTGGCATTCGCAGGCATAGCGCCTGCCGTATAAGACAATTCCGCTTTGCGTTCATTGAGAGGCGCAGCGAGCATATCTTCCGGGTAAGCTTTCAATTCATCTGAAATGCTGTTAGCAAATGCTGTGCTTTCAAAAGCCGTTATGTTTGCAGTTGGCGCGATGACGATTTCGTGCCAGCCTATGCGCTCGGTGTCGTTGGTGTCTTCGTATTTTAACTTCCGGGTCGGGCTATTCGATTGAACATTCGCAACGAATTCATATTCAATTCTTAGTGTTGGCAGTCCGCCTGTCCCTTCCGGCATTGTGATAATGTTGGCAACTGGCTGGAACTTTATTTGCGCATCATCAACAGTTAAGCGCAAACCTTCCGCATAGCGCGAAGCGTTTTGCTCTGCGTATCTCTTCAATTCTTCAACGGATTGTTTGCCATCGTTGTCTGTGTCTATGGTTTGGAGAGTTTGAAACGCGGGTATCTCTGCCATATCCACGATGTAGCGAACGGTGATTCGGTCATTGCCGATTTGCAGGCGCGAGAAATGATTGACCGTGAAATTGCCTAGCGGATGAGCTGAAACTGCGCTGCTGAAAACCAGAGTCAAAACCACAGAGACGACCAAAGTTAATAATACGCGATGAGGTTTTGACGTATTACGAAAGTATTTTGAAGTTATGAATTTGCTAATCATAAGGATCCATAAAAAATCTGTCAGGCAGGTTCGAACTAACGTAGACTCTCAAGAGTCTGCTTCGCATGCAGAGCTTGCAGCGCATCGAATTGCGGATTGAGCGCCAGAGCGCGTTTCAACTCATCGCGGGCTTTAGCCAAATCGCCTGCCGCTTTGGCAATCATCCCCGCGTGATAAAAAAGCTTGGCATCGCGAGTGCCTAATTTCAACGCC
>JANMSG010000696.1:0-3617 GCA_031389065.1 Acidobacteriota bacterium
GACAAGTTGCAGATAGGCTTCGTGAACCAGAGCCGTAGGTTGCAAGGTGTGACCTACGCGTTCTTTGCTCAAGTAGCGCGCCGCAAGCCCGCGCAACTCCGCATAGATGATCGGCATGAGTTTATCAACCGCCGCTTTATCGCCGTTATTCCAATCAATCAGCAGTTGTGTGACTTCACCCGATTGAGGCTGCATAAAGAAGCATCCACCTTCGCTTTAAGAATATGAAATGCCGAGATGCGTGTAGCATAGGCAATCAAGCAACAACCGTCAATTGAGATTCTTACTTCGTAGATGCCCGAAAAATGGCTCTCATCATCAGCAAGGCAGGGGTCGTCAGCTTCTCGTTTCAGCAGTTCTTCTCTTGCACCTTCAAAGACTCTTACCGTAAGCAGGTCTGTGGCCAGCTGCGCGATAAATTCGGGGAATACCCCACTCATCCAATCAGCCGATTCGCCAAACAGAACCGTTCAACCATCGCCTGGGCGATTACGATACTTTACTCATGATGACAAGGCGCGGGGCGCAGAATAGATATATCAAGACAATACCTTCGCCAAAAAAGCGTAGATGACAACGACGGGTCTCTTTAGTAGATTTGGTTTTTGAACAAAATCCGATCAACTAAAAGGAAACCCCGTCGCCATGAGCATCTTAGCATTTTTACTTTGCCTTGAACCAACCCTGTCGCACACTTCCATAAACCAATTCGCCCTCATCTGTGAAGCCATTTTCACCCTCACAGGTCGTGTCACGATGTTGGGCATTTCACGCCTTACCAATAAAGGTGGCAGTTATCGCACGGTGCAACGATTCTTTGCTTCCACACTTCCTTGGCTCAATATCTTTTGGCTCTTGTTTCAGCATTATCTTTACCAAGCTGACGAGATTTATCTCTTAGCCGGAGATGAATCCATTGTCACAAAATCAGGCAATCAAACCCATGGAATTGACCGCTTCTTTGCTAGTTTGTTTGGCAAGCCGGTTGCCGGTTTATCTTTTTTTGCGCTCTCGTTAATCGCTGTCAAGCAACGTCGTTCCTATCCCATTAGCATTCAACAAATGGTCCGAACAGAAGCAGAAAAAGCGGCTGCCAAAGAGCGCACCCAGGCGCGTAAGAATAAGCAGAAGAACGCTTCAATGAAAGAATCGCGTCCTGCCGGTCGCCCAAAAGGGAGTCACAACAAAGACAAAAATCTCTTCTCTCCGACACCCGAACTCCGTAGAATAGACGCCATGCTAGAGGTTTTATTACGGCTCATTAGCGCTTTCTTGCCGTTGACTTACTTGGTCTTGGACGGTCATTTCGGACACCCTCAGGCACTCTTGATGGCAAAGAAAAATGGGCTCCAGATCATTTCCAAACTCCATCACAACGCGGCTCTACAGGAAAAGTTTGCGGGCGCTTATTCAGGCAGAGGAAAACCCCCAATCTATGGCGCGCGACTCGACTATCAAAACCTGCCTGCAAAGTATCTCCAGAAGACGACAACAGAAAAAGGGATCTTGACGCGCTACTATCAGGGAGAGTTTTTGCACAAGGATTTCGCCCAACCCTTGAATCTGGTCATCATTGTAAAGATCAATCTGAGAACTCAGAAACAAGGCAAGGTCAATCTCTTTAGCAGCGACCTTAGGTTGGGTTGGCAAGAAATGGTTGACTACTATGCTTTGAGATTCCAAATTGAGTTCAACTTCCGAGATGCCAAGCAGCATTTTGGTTTGGAAGATTTTATGAACGTCACCCAGCAGGGTGTGACGAACGCGGCGAACCTTTCGTTCTTCTGCGTCAACCTCTCGCAAGTCATCTTGAAGGAGCAATCGCAACCCCCAACCCTTGTAGGCATCTTAGACTTGAAATCCTACTTTAGAGGCTTAAAATACGTCAAAGAAACATTAAAATTGCTATTGGAAAAACCGGCTCCAATTTTAATGGACCAGATCATTGAGCAAGTCGGGAGTCTAGGGCGTATTCATTCAGAGAAAGCAACGGCAACTACATCTTAAATTGGCGAAGGTATTGCATTGATGTAGTGCCATTTAGGAGGATTGAAGGCTGGATTGTCCCGAATATCATCCGCCCATCTCGCCACCCTCATGAAAATATAGAGGTCGTGATTCTCCGCCTTGTCAGGAAGGTCTTTTATGGCTTCTTCCCATCGAGAATTGTATTCAGGATGCTGTTGTAGCAGTGCCATTCCTTTTTCAAAGTGCCTGGGTGATTTGCTTTCAAGTCGCTATAGGCAATCGCGCCTGTGACCCTATGACCAGCTCGGTTCCAGGCAAAGGTTGTCGAAGATAAGAGTGCGAGGCATAGAAGCGAGAGAAAGATTTTCTTCATTAGGTTATCCGGTTTCGTTTTCCTGAATCGCTAATTGCTATTCGGACAATTGCAAGTATTGTTTGTTATATTCCTGTCATTGAGTGTGAAAGAATTTCCTTGCGCAAATATCTGTACGGATGCAGTTGCCCGATTTGAGCAAGTATCAATACTCGCCATGATTCTTCTATCACTCCTAGCGTCTTGAAGCGTGATGGTACAACCCCGTTTGGAAAGAGTGCCTGTCCCACTTGCAGTGAATACATCTCGACATCTGGTTACTTGATAGGCTCCTGTAACTGTGTTGATTCGCAGTACATCATTGCTTGACTCGTCTTGAATACAGAGGTCAAATCCACTTCCAAATTCATAAACTCCCATATCAACGATAGCAGAACCGTTATGGTCTCCATCAAAGATACGAGGGTTTCCATCGAAATCTGTTGCTGGAAGATTCGGCGCTGAGTTGTCGCCTGTGTCTATAGACGGTGAGCCAGATTGGAGATGGTAGTTTCCTGCTGATGGGTTGACGAATAGGGGATCAGCTGAGAGGTTGCCATTTGTCCCTGTCTGGTTGGCACAACCACTGCCATAAGCCATACCTTGTAAACTGAAAATATTGTTATGTCTGAAAGCTGCCGGGGCAAAACTCCCCTCTATACAAGCAAAGGCGACCTGTTGCGCTTTTGCAACGATGATGTTGTTGCTAATTAGGTTGGTGTTACTTGAGAACGTCGCTATGAGCGTTCAGATTGTGAGGCAACGAGATCGCGCATAGCGCTGTGATAGACAGGAAAAGAATGATTTTCATGTGGGGTTCCTTTGGTTGCTGGGTTATTCAAGACCGAATTGTGATTTGTCGTGCACCTTGCCATTGATGAAGGTGATTTGAATCATGGACAAGGTTGCCGCTTCGCCTTCTTGCCAGGCATACATGCTCATTGAACTTGTGCCATCTTTTGAGTCAAACATCTGTTTTCCTTTTGAGCCTAAAATCTTTTCGACTTCCTCTTGCTTCATTCCGGTTGTGATGGCGTTGTATTTCCCTAGATTCAGACTACGAATAGACTTTTGAGTCGTTTGGCGTTGTGGTGGTGGCGGCGGCGACGGTGGTGCGGTTGCTCGATCCCTCCCCCTCCCTCCCATAAGGCTAACGAACCAAATGACAGAGCCTATGATCGCCGCAAGAATTAGAATTGTTGATAGTTGGATTTTCTTGCGCTGCTGTTTGGTGGCCAGTATTGGTGCGGGCTGGATTGAGAACTGCGGTTGAATGGGCGGTGTAATGACGGCCGCG
>JANMSG010000713.1:0-9834 GCA_031389065.1 Acidobacteriota bacterium
CGTTAGGGTTAGGGCCTCGGCTGCTTCCGATTCCTCAAGGAGAGGAACATAGGGGCGCTCTCGGTCGAGAAACCGCAGAACATAATTGCGAGCCACTCCGCACAAGTAGGCCGAGAGCATGCCGCGCGCCGGATCGTAACGGTGTGCCTCGCGCATTAGCACCAGAAATACCTCTTGCGTGACCTCTTCGGCGATGTTAGCCGAACCGCTCATCAGTAGGGCAAAGCGATAGACAGCCCCTTGATGCCTCTGGTAGAGCGCCGTGAATGCCTGGTCATTGCCAGCCAAGAGTAGCTCTAGCAATTCGGCATCGCTGGAAGTCATCGGTTTTGTCATCATCTATTCAAGCTTTCCATCGGCTTACATGAGGTATTCGCCCGACAAAGGCAAAACCTTCCAAAATATTTTCGCCTGCCCCTTCAACCCATCTCATCTGAAAGGGCAAGTGAAACGTAGACCGCACTCTCACACTTTTGACAACGCTTCACGCAGGGCGCTTGTTGCAGCGACCTGACAAGCAGGCGAAGAAATGATTGCAGGCAAGCTTTGAGATGACTAAATTTATGATAAGATCTGCGGGGCATCGAACGCCGTCCTAAGCTACCAACTGCCGTGAATGGAGCTTAACGGTTTGTGCTCAAATTATGAAAAACGCCGCGAAGATAAGCGCTTTGATCGTTGACGACGAGCCTTTGGCGCGCCGCAGAATTTATAAATTATTAAGCAACGATTCTGATATTGAAATTGTCGGCGACTGCGCCAATGGTCACGAAGCCATTGCAGCAATTCACACACAAAATCCTCATCTGGTCTTCCTTGATGTGCAGATGCCAGAACTTGACGGCTTTGCTGTACTCGAAGCGCTTGATGCAGAGACCATGCCGCTCATTATCTTTGTCACGGCTTATGACAAGTATGCGCTCAAAGCTTTTGAAGTCCACGCCTTTGATTATCTATTGAAGCCTTTTGATCGCGCCCGTTTTGAAAAGACTCTGCAACAGGCAAAGCAGAGGGTGAGAAGCGAAAACAGCGGCATGATGAATCATCGCGCTCTCGCTCTGCTTGAAGAACTGCGCGCCCGCAGCAATCACCTTGAGCGCTTGATTATCAAAACCGGCGGGCGCGTCTTTTTCATTAAAGCCGATGACATTGACTGGTTGGAAGCCGAAGGCAAATACGTTCGCCTTCACGTCGGCAAAGAAGCGCACCTGCTCAGAGAAGCCCTCGGTAATCTCGAATCCCGTTTAGACGCGAAAAAATTCCTCCGCATTCACCGTTCGCACATCGTCAACATCGAGCGCATTCAAGAGCTTGAGACCTGGTTCCACAACGAGTATCGCGTCATCTTGCGCGACGGCACAAAATTGATGATGAGTCGCAGTTGTCGCAAACGATTAGGCGAACTCCTGGGCAGTGAGCTATGAAGCAACTGTGCTTTAATGATGACGGATTTGCAACTCACTTTGCAGGAGCAAGATTAGCACTGATATTCGAGAGACATAGAATGCAACAAAGATTGCGCACGTCGCAAAATGCCGAGTAATTTATTCGTCTGCGTGCGCTACATCTTCACTGACGTATGCACAGGGAGCGTGCAGGATATGAACCTTTTTCCCGTATCCCCTGACACTAAATTTAATCTTACGTTGATGCGATAGCAAAGACAGTCACCTGGCAAATTACAGCACAAACAGACGCGAGCAAAATAGCTGTAGTTGTCGCAAACGATGAATTGTTATCAAGTAGGTTTGGATTTCCATCAGGGAATAATAATACAGAAACCTCCAGTTAATACTGGCTTGCTGTAATGCTTCTGTACAGATCGCTAGTTTGGTGAACCGGCTTAGATTCAACTCCGATAGACTAAACCCTATCGTCTAAAAGATTACGCTTTAATTCAAGGTCTGGTACAAAATGTGCTTACTTATCCATGTGAAAATTTAAAGAAATCATGGAGGGGATTATGGCTTATAGAATCACAGAAGGGTATGTATATCCATCAAACGGCAGCAGCATTGGCGCGGTAGCCGTTGTATTCATCCTTGTGGCGCTGCTGGCAGTTTTCTATTTCACCGTGATATTAGGAGGCAGCCTGACAGATTTACTATTAAGGCACTAAAGTCAGCAGTAGTTTTGCCGCTGTGCTCGTAGTTCGCAACTTTGCAGGATATTGTTTTAATTAAAGAGGAAAGAAGTCTCGTTTCCTATAGGAGAACAAGAATCGCTGCCTGCGAAGTCTTCAGGATTTGTGGGCGGGAACCCTTACTACCAACTACGAGATTTCATTTTATCAGCACAAAAGGTAGTCAAAATCCCTTCGCTTTCCGCAAAGCGCAAATTGCCTTTGAAGCAATATGCCTTACTTTACAAGCGGCATGACCTCTTCGGCAAACCTCTCCATCTCTTCCAGCATAGGACTCATCTGCATCAGGAAAATCTCTACGCCAGCGTTGCGGAATTCAAGGATGCGTTCGGCTATCTGCTCTGGCGTTCCTGCCATGCCCGTTCGTAAGCCGCGATTTGAGACGCTGTAATCGCGCAGACTCAACTCGCGTTCAAGCTGGCTCTGCGTCGTAAAATCTTTAAAGCCGAAATATCCGGCGGTATCTTTAACATTCGTGATGCGGTCAATCTCCTGCTTGACTTCCTGTTCGTTGTTGCGACAAATGACATACGCCGCGATGCCGTACGTCATCGGTTCAAGCTCAAGCTCTTGACGACGACGCTCCATATCTTCGACTTTCGGTTTGACGTTTTCCGGCGGGTCGCCGTGCATCAGATAGCCGTCACATAAAGTTGAAATCATCTGCTTGGCTTCTTCCGATTCGCCGCCCGCATAGAGTTTCGGATAAGGCTTGCTCACAGGCTTGGGCGACAGATGCGCCTTTTCGGTTCGGTAATAATCGCCTGCATAAGTGAACTCCTCTTGAGTCCACATGCCGCGCATCACTTCGATGAATTCGCGTGTGCGCTTGTAACGCGCATCGTGCGCCACCCAGGTGCCGCCATACTCTTTCATCTCCCGCTCCCACCAAGCCGAGACGACATTGAGGCTGAAACGACCGCCTGAAATCTGGTCAATATTGGCAGCCATCTTCGCGGTGATTGCCGGCAGTCGAAAGCCCGGGCGAATCGCATTCATCAACTCAAGCTTTTCTGTCACAGAGGCAATCGCAGCAGCCGTTGTCCAGCATTCCAGCACTGGCTCATTTGCGCCTTTGATGTCATTCAAGTTCAATTCCGCAAGCAGCGTGATATCGTAGCCGATCTGTTCGGCGCGTTGCGCCAGTCGTTTGTTGTAAGCGAAAGTTGCTTCCATCTGCTCGTCTTCTACATTGCGAAGCCAGCCGCCGAATATGGGCATCCAAAAACCGTATCGTATTTTATTCATTGCAAATCCTCTTCAATCGTTTTGTTAGGCAACTCCTCAACAAGCGCAGTAATATTGCTTCTGTTCAAACAGGCTCTCTACCAAGCGCGCAAACGGCGCGGGATCATCGCTCGACAAGACCGCGTCAACTATATTGCTGTTTGCATCCGTATTGTTGGAAATCAGGTTGATCCAATCCTCATGCGCGAGCCTCGCGTCATCGGCTACGCTTCTTTCGCGTCGCAAGGCGATGTAGTCTTTCAAATAAGTCCAGCGAATGCCGTCGCGCTGTCGCCCTACAGCTTCAACCTGTCCATGCACTGCATCAGCATACGCCAGATAAGGCAAATCAACCCCCGCGTGAATCGGCAAGCCTATCCATTTCCAGACTCGCGTATTGATGTCCAACAACTTGTAATCGCGGCTGCGTTCGTCGTAGATAAATTCGACTTCGCTGATGCCTTGATAATTGAACTCTTTCAAAACCTCGACGCCGCGTTCGACAATCTCTTCAACATATCGCGAATCAACCAGACAGGCAGTGCCGAAATCAGGTGGATATTGTTCGAGCTTGCGCCCTACGAAAACGCCTTTCGCCTGCGTGTCGCGCCCTATGTAACTGCATAGCGAGTAGAAGCTATCAACGCCCGCGCCGACGATTTCCTGCGCCAGCAATGGGTGATGTGCGGCGCGTTCGCACATCCGCAAAAATTCATCGCGGCTTTCGACGCGAAAGACTTTTTCGCCGAATTCATTGGTGAATTCGCGTTGCAGAGCGGGTTTGACGATACAGGGGAATTCGATTTCCGCAGCGATACTTTCAGGCGCTTGTTCACCTACGTAAAAGGTGCGCGGAATGGCTATGCCGCGCTCTTCACATTTTTTATAGAGCAAATTTTTATCGAGTATACGTTCGATGGTGTCTTGTTCTGAAAACGGAAAGAGGAAAAATTCTTCTAACTTTTGGCGATGACGCGCTACGGCAAAAACCCATTCATCAAGGCAAGGAAACAGCACAGCTTTTTGTTTGAGCGTCGCGCCAATCTCTAAAAGCAAAGTAATGAACGCTTGTTCGTTATCGAGAGGATAAGGGCAGCGAGCTGCAAGGGTCGTGTAGCGAGAATGCAGGCCGTAGCCAGAGGCTTCGCGGTCGAGCGCAATGATTGGCACACCTTGTTTGCCCAGCGAGCGCGCCACTCCAAGCCCTGTGATATGACAATTAAAAACAATGGCGGGAGGCAATTCAGACGAGTTAATTTTTTCTTTTATGAAAGCAAGTAAACTGGAAGTATCGCTGAGCATCTCTTTCCTTTGTTTGATTCTTTTAAGCCATCCGGTGACTGGCTATGATAAAGGAAAGAGACAGCGAATAACAATTTCATCCGCAAAGAATTTTCATCATCTATCACCTCAACAAAATGTGCGGAGTCCAAATCATCCAGGCGAATCACAAAAGTGTCAGGCGCGCGCAATTCAAATTGCGCGCGCCTGATGCGAGGGTTACGGTTTAATGATTCTCAGTTCAGGTTTGTTGCTGCTTGCCTGTCTGGAATTCAAGGTCACCTGATTGGAAGAGCTGGCCACTCCTTTGAGTGCAATGCTTACGATGCGCCGCCCTGCACTGAGTTCGTTCTGCACGTACTGCGTGATGTCCCATTCATACCAGGCATTCGTCGTGCTGCTTATCGTCGTAGTCGCAAGCAACGAACTGGTTACAGGTTTATTGTTCCAGTTTATGCTGTTCTCAACCCAGGATATGTTGGCGACCGAATAAGCGGAAACGCCAAGATTGCCGTTGCTGTTGAGTTTTCCGTAGAGGCGCAACTTCACGCTTGATGCCGTACAAAGCTGCCCGGTATCGAAGGTGAGATAGCTTTCGTAGGTATTGCTTGCCGAGCTTGCCAATCGCGTGATGAGTTGGGTTGCCGTGCCAAAGTTGTTGTTGGCGCTGGAGCCTCCTCTCACATAAGCATCGGCTGTCGGCTGAACAGTGATTGTCGCTGTCGGCGGCGTACCGATGAAGTTGGCTACCTGATTACCATTCAAAGCAACGAAGGTTGCTGCTGTTGGATTGAATGTGTGACCTGTCAGGGCAGGCGTTAAAGAGTAATTGAATCCTGCCTGTACGCCTGTGAACGAATAGGCGCCGCTGGCATTGGTTTGGCCCGTCACAGGGATTCCATCACGCGAAAGCGTCATCGTCACGCCAGAAATAGCCTGTCCACAGGCCGTCAGCACAGAACCGCTCAGCTGATAGGTCAATCTTGTGGCAATAAAGTCCGAGGTCTGATTTTGGCCAAGCGTCGGGAAGCTACGCAATGCCGGCGAGAAGGCAAAGAACGGATGCGACGGGGTTATGGTGTAGGTGCCGCCCGCACCAAGTCCGCTAAAAGTGAAGTTGCCGGCCGCGTCGGTCTGAAGGCTCCCGCTTTGATTGCCGCTGAGCGCCACCGTTACTCCTGCAACTCCTGCACCGCCTTCCGTTACTCTGCCAGTGATCGAGTAGGTGAGCAGTGCGCCTGTGAAGTTGGCTGTCTGATTGCTGCTCAGGTTATTGAACGATTGAAGAGTCGGGCTGAACCCATAAAACTGCTTCGCTGCCGAGACCGCATAATTGCCTCCCGCAGGAAGCAAACCAAACGCATAGTTGCCACTTGCGTCAGTGGTAGTCGCACTGGTCTGCGACCCACTCAGAGCGACGGCCACACCCGCCATTGGACTGCCACCTGAATTGAGGATGGTTCCGCTGATGTTGTGTTGCAGCAGTGTCGCTGTAAAGTCCGCCGATTGGTTGCCGCTCAGATTCGCGAAGTTCCGACTGGTTGGCGAGAAGGTAAAATGATTCTTTGCAGGAGTGAGAATGTAGCTAAGACCAGCGGGGAGAGAGGCGAACGAATAGTTGCCTGTAGCATCGGTTTGAGTCGTTGCTGATTGCCCGCCCGAGAGCGTAACGCTCACACCCGCCTGTCCGACGTTTGCAGAATCGGCGATGCGACCACTGATGGAATAGGTTTGTAGTGTACCTGTGAAATCAGCGCTTCCATTGCCAAGCAGATTGGTGAAGGTTCTGCTCGTTGGAGCGAATGTGTAATTCGTGAGTGTGGGAGTAACCGTGTAATTACCTTCAGAAGGCAGCGAAGAGAAGGTATAGTTGCCATTCGCATCGGTTTGCGTGTTGCCTGTCATCGCACCGCTCAGCACAACACTAACGCCGCCCAGAGCGCCACCGCCAGATTCTATAATGCGACCGCTAATCGTGTAGCCGCTAAAATGCCCTAGAAAGTTTGCCGTGCCATCTGCGGTCAGGTTGGGTAAGGTGGCGTTTGTGGGAGTGAACGTATGCCCTGCTTTTGTGGGCACGACGGTGAATGTGCCGCCAAAAGGCAGTCCGGTGAACGAATAGTTGCCATTGCTGTCGCTCTGCGTCGTCGCGCTCTGAGCCCCGCTCAAGGTCATCGTCACGCCCGTTATGGTGCCGCCGAAAATGCCTTGCACCTGCCCGCTGATGGTCAGTTGTCTGGTCGTGGCAGTGAAATCTCTTGTTGAATTTGTCGTCATATTAGCAAACGTTTCGCTGGCCGGAGTGAAGTTGTAGAGTTGATTAGAGGGCGTTACTGTATAGGTTCCGCCTCTGGGCAGGTCAAAGAATGCGTAGTTGCCATCGTAGTCGCTATAAACCGTCGCGCTCGTTGTTCCGGTAAGCGCGACGCCAATACCAGAAACCCCTACGCCTGACTCATTCGTTATCCGACCAGTGATGATGAGTGGAGAGAAAAGCGTGAAGTTGGCAGTCTGGTCGCCGGTGAGGTTTTCGACCGTCTGGCTTGTCGGATTGAAAGTGTGACCCGGGTAGTACGATGGTGTAACCATGTAGTTGCCGCCGCGCGGGAGGGCCCAGAATTTGTACTGCCCGCTGTAGTCGGTCGCCATTGTCTGAGAGCTTGAGCCGCTGAGCGACACGCTTACATTGCTTACCCCATAGCCATTCTCATCCGTAATTCGACCCTCAATGTTTGGCGGAGGCATAGCCGTAAAATTGAACACTTTATCGCCATCAAGCACCTGCACTGACGAGTTGGCAGGCGTAAAAGTGTAGAAGCTATCTGTAGGGGTTAGGGTGTAGCTTCCGCCTGGCGAAAGGAATCTAAAATAATAACGCCCGTCGCTGTCGGTCTGGGTTGTGCTGTTGACCGCGCCGGTGAGTGCTACACTGGTGATAACCCCATAACCTTGATTATTTGTAATCCTCCCGGTAATGAGTAGTGAAGATGGGCCTGAGAAATCCACCGTTTCATTTTGACTGAGATTTGCGAGGTTGACGCTCGCAGGTGCATAAGATGTCCCATCGCGACTTGCCGATAGGGTCAGATTCGCTCCCGCCGGAAGACTGCCAATTGAATAAAAACCGGTAGCATCCGTATAGGTAGTATGGATGAGCGATCCGCTGACCGAGACCGCGACTTCGGTGAGCGGGTTCCCAAGATCATTGGTTACCCGCCCGCTCACACGATACCCGATTTCGTTGAAATTGATTCTGACAACGAAGACATCGCTTTCGCCGGGGCGCGCGTTCCAAGGACTCCCTTGCGTCACAGGGAATTGCGCCGAATAGGTTCCGCCGGTGACGTAGACACGCGATTGCGCGTCAAACACCACGCCTGAAGCCCTTTCGAAATCGGAGTCACCGATAAAACTTGAATAGATGATCTGCGACCCTGCGGCGTTGAGTCGGGTAACAAAAGCATCCCTGTTGCCTCCGATACGCGTTTGAAAAGCATCCGCAGAAGTTGGAAAACTACTCGAATTTGTCGCCCCCACAATGACAGCATTGTCCGTGGAGTCGAGGGCAATTCCAAATACCTCGTCGTCTTTTTCTCCACCCAAAAAAGTCGAATAAACGAGCCCCGTGCCGGTTGCATTCAGTTTGCTAACGAAACCTTCCACGGTGTTTGGCAGCGTGCTGTTGAGGACCGTTTGGTAAGCGCCCACAGTGGTCGGGAAGCCTGGCGAGTTGGTTATCCCGGTTATGAAGGCATTGCCCGAAGCATCAACGGCTATCGAGTATGCTCTGTCCAATTCGGTCGAGCCAAGGTAGGTCGAATAGAGGGCGGAGTTGCCGACCGGGCTGAGCCGCGTGACAAAAACATCATCGTTGTAAGAGTCGCCGGATTTCGTTCTCTGAAAAGCTCCCGGCGTGGTTGGGAAGTTTGAAGACCCAGTTGATCCGGTAAGATAAACGCTGTCGTCCGATCCGAGCGCCACATCATACAGATAATCATTCTTGCTGCCGCCGAGAAATGTGGAATAAACCAGACTGCTGCCAGAAGGATTCAGCTTCGTGACATATCCATCCTCACCCCCACTGCCCCAAGGTTCAGCAAACACGGTTTGAAATGACCCAGACGTTGTGGGGAAGTTCCATGAGTAAGTGCGCCCCGCAATATAGGCGTTCCCTGCAGAATCAATTTTCAGCTTTCCTCCTAACTCGGACGAATCGCCTCCTAGATAGGTCGAGTAGAGAAGGGCAGAGCCTGTAGAATTCAGCTTAAGTACGAAAGCGTCCGAGTTACCTCTGCGAATACTCTGATAAGCTCCGGCCGTAACCGGGAAATTCGCTGAGTAGGTATTTCCTGAAATATAGGCATTGCCGGAAGCATCAACCGCGATTGCGCCTGCAACATCAGTCCCGTTACCGCCGATGTAGGTTGAGTAAACAATGCCTGTGCCGGAAGCATTAAGTTTGGCGATAAAGGCATCATACGCCGGGAACGTATCACTGCCGCCGAACGTCCTCTGCAACGCGCCTTGCGTGGTCGGGAAATCTGTCGAGGTTGTGTATCCCGTGACGTACATATTGCCGGCGCCGTCAACGGCTATTGAATTTCCCCAGTCTCCGCCCGCGCCGGTTCCTCCGAACAGAGTCGAATAGCTCAATACCGGGTCAATCACCAATTGTCTGCTCTTGTCATATTCGCCGAGTGTGAAGCCTACTTTGTGCTTGCCAAGCAAAACATAGCGCGACGCGACCTCTTGCCTTGTTCCATCAATATCTTGATAAGCCTTCGGCGCAAGTTGCCGTAACAAGCCTGAAGTGGTGTTAATGAGCAAGTCACCATTGCCATCAATTTTTAGGCTCTTTGCGCCACTGATGTCCAGGCGAATGCGCGAAGCATCAGCGCCTGGCGAGAGCACGAAGTCATATTCGATTTGACGCTGATTGCCGTAATAAACCAAGTCAATGCCTGGATAGATAGACCGGTAAGCGACCTTTGCAAAATGAGCAACATTGGCGCGCCACCGTTGAGAATCACGCCCAACAAGATAATTGCTTTTCGTCTGTAGTTGATCAATCCCTTCGATTACGGCGCGAGGGTTTGCCGCATCGGGCTTTATTCTTACAACCGATACGTGAGCAGATTGCTTCTTTGCAGAAAAAACTTTCTCTGTAGATGAACCTTTTGATG
>JANMSG010000745.1:0-6229 GCA_031389065.1 Acidobacteriota bacterium
CACAAGTCGAAAGCCACATTCGCACCCTCAAGCGTTTAGAGATTCAAGTCGAAAGCAATCCTTCGGGGGAACGTATTTTGATCTATGCCGCAGCCGACGGCTTTCTCCGTTATATGGTCAGAACGATTGCCGGAACCTTGATAGATGTGGGCAGAGGTTCTCGCCCCGTTGCAGAGATTGGCGAAGCCCTGGCAAGCCGTAATCGCACCAAAGCGGGACAAACTGCAAAGCCGCACGGGTTGACTTTACTGCGCGTTGATTACTAAGATTGCCGCTTCATTTTACCTTGAATCCTAAATATTTATTTCATGAGTCATACGATTCTAAAAAACTTTGCAGGCTTAATCGAAACAGATTCGCGAGATGAAATTCTTCTCAAGCAGATCAATTTCGAGCGCCTGCCCGCGCATATCGCAATTATTATGGACGGCAATGGCCGTTGGGCTTCGCGTCGCAATTTGCCTCGCGTTGCCGGACACCGCGCCGGCGCGGAATCGGTGCGCGCCTCTGTAGAAACGGCTGCCCGATTGAATATTTCGTACCTGACACTGTACGCATTCTCTACGGAAAATTGGAAACGCCCGAAACTTGAAGTACAAGCTTTGATGGCTCTGCTGAAAGAGTTTTTGCGCAAAGAGATTCGCACGCTCAAAGAAAACAACATACGCTTTCAAATCATCGGGCGCGAAGAAGACCTTGATTCATCAGTTCGACGCGAGATAGATATTGCGCGTCGCGATACCGAAAAAAACGGTGGCACGGTGTTGAGCATCGCTTTGAATTACAGCGGGCGCGCAGACATCATTGATGCGTTTAAGCGTTTGGTTGCTGAGGCTATGCGCACCCAGACAGACATTTCACAAATCAATGAAGCGGATTTAGAGCGTCATTTGTACACCAAGGGATTGCCTGACCCTGATATATTGGTACGCACGAGTGGCGAGATGCGCGTGTCGAATTTTTTGTTGTGGCAAATTGCATACAGCGAAATTTATGTGACGCAAACGTTGTGGCCCGATTTTCGCCGCGCAGATTTGTTTGAAGCGATTATCGAATTTCAGAAACGCGAGCGCCGCTATGGCGACCTTAAATCGGCAGAGAAAAATGCGCTCTTTGTTGCGAATATGAAATAGATGTTATCTTTGCTATCAGGCAAGGAGATAAAATTGACCAATTCCGATCAAGTAACAGACGAAAAGTATCCTCTTCTCAAAACCCTGTTTTTCGCAATATTGATAGGGAGTTTTGTTGGGGTGTTTGATATTTGGGCTTTTGAGCCATCGCTGAAATTGTTTCTGGCTGGTCTGGCTTCCGGCATAACATTTTTTCTTGTGCTCATTTTTATTGGTTACTTCATAAAATCAAAAAAAGGTATCTGGTTAATAACTCTAACAACGATTTCCGGCGCTCTGGCAGGACTGGTATGGTGGTTGGTAGCCGATTCGTTCCTTCAACTATGGATTGTCATTCTCATAGGAGTTGGTATCTCCAATTTATCAATGTGGGCTGATACAGGCTTCAAATCTGATACTGATTAAATCATCGCTGTACAAATATGCTATGAAATCCAATTTATGAAAAGAATACTTACAGCGATTGTCGCGCTGCCGATTTTGCTCTACACAATTTGGAGCAGCCTTCCTTATTATTTCGTTGCACTAGCCGCCGTTGCCATCGTCATCGCAATCAGTGAATTCTATAACCTCGCTGCAAAAGTTGACTGCAAAAGTCACAATTTTTTAGGTTACATCGCGGGGCTTGCCATCGTCGCCTGTTTTGTTTTCGGTAAAGTTGAATGGATTGCAGCGGTGATGACTGCGCTGGTTATGTTGTCACTTACAATGTCTCTGACGAAACCTGACGAAATGAAAACCGCGCTGGTTTCGGTTTCGGCTACGGTGTTCGGCGTAGCTTACGTGGCGTTGCTCGCGGGATTTTTAATCAGTGTGCGAATGATTCAAGACACCTCGCTCACCACGAATCTTGCGTCGAAACTGCTGACCATGTTTTTTGCGATGGTTATTTTTACAGACACCGGCGCGTATTACACGGGGCGTTCGCTAGGCAAAAATAAACTCGCGCCACGCATCAGTCCCGGTAAGACTATCGAGGGCTTCATCGGCGGACTCGTCGCGGCAATCGCTGCCGGTCCTTTGTGCAAATATACTTTCTTTCCTGAAATGAATTTGACGCATTCGTTACTTCTAGGCGCGTTGATAGGCCTGGTTGGTCCGGTCGGCGATTTGGCGGAATCCATGCTCAAGCGCGGTTCTGAGGTGAAAGATTCGGGGACGCTTCTGCCGGGACATGGCGGAATGCTTGACCGCGTTGACAGCATACTATTTTGCGCGCCGCTGCTCTATTTTTACTGGCGCTTATTTGGCGCATACTTTTAGCGAATGAATGAATCAACGAAAATTTCAAATTTCAAATTCTCGCCGTTGAAGCCTTTTCTCATCCTTGCCGTTTTGCTTGGCGGCATCTATTTCGCTTATCGTTCAGGCACAGACCCGAACACCTACAAAAATGATTTCAATGTTTATTACTTTGCGTCGCAAGAAATAATTGAAGGGCGAACGCCTTATCAAAATTCATTAGGCGAATGGACTCCCTATCTTTACCCGCCGCTTTTGGCGGAATTGCTTGTGCCACTCGCGTCATTGCCGCTTTCGATTGCCGCGTACTTGTGGTTTTTGATGAGCGCGTTTTCCTTGGTCGCTGCCTTGCGAATGTCTGCGCGACTTGCCGGTCTTAAAAAAAAAGAGTTCGTAGTCCCGCCTTTAGGCGGAAGTTTCGTCCAGGGAATATGGAACCTGCAAGCGAAATTACAACCCTTCACGCCTGTCATCACGCTATTAGTTTTAGTGCGCTTCGTTTTAGACAATTTCGATTTCGGACAGGTGAACATTATGGTTGCCGCACTATCTGTGGCGCACGTCTATTATTATTCAAAGGATAAAAAAATCGCCTCGGCTATAGTTTTGGTTTTAGCCGCGTCAATCAAAATCACTCCGGTTGTTTTTCTGCTCTACCACATCGCCAAAGGCCGAGTGAAATTCACTGCTGCTTGTGTCGCTTTGCTCCTTGCTATGACGGCTTTGAGCTTTGCGCCGTTCGGTTCTCGCGCTCCGGAAGCGTTTCATACTTTTGTGAATCGCACGATAAAAAACGAACAAGGATTCAACTTCGCTTACCACGGCAATCAATCTTTGCGCGCTGCGATTGAACGCCTCAAAGGCAATGCAGAAACCACCGATCCAGCAAGCGCAACCACGATGATTTTCGGGTTGGCATTTCTCGCGCTCGCTTTCTTTGCGGCATTCAAAGCCAAAAATGAGATCGTTGCTGCGGCGCCTTTCTTTTGCCTGGCGGTTCTGATTTCGCCACTGAGTTGGAAACAGCATTTCGTGATCTTGATTTTGCCCGTCACGGTTTTGATAAGCCAAGCGTTGCGTGAACAACAAGAATCGCGTATGAAAAGGTTTTTGTTTGTCACTCTCTTTACGGTGTTTGCGCTTTTCAATCTCACAAGCCCAAAGATAATCGGTATTGCCGCCGCCGAATGGTGCGATGCGCATTCCTTGGTTTTTATCGGCGCGATGATAGTCTTCTTTGCTATCACCGCGCTCTCATTTTATCCGTCGCGAAGCGTCCTCAAGAAAAACGATTGACCCTTATTGATATGTGAATTCGTTTGACACGGCGCCGTCAGGATTGCGGACTTGAATTCTGGCGCCAGACAAAATGAACTTGCCCGCTTTGGCTGCCACTAAAACCGTCGCCGGACGATCCGGGTCATTGGAGACTTTCTTCTGCTTCACACCGTTGATTAAAATCTCTGAACCGGTCTCAAAATCTATTCCGGTAACCACCAACTGTTTTTTCACCCGCGCCACCAAGGTAATCTTCGGGTTGAAATCAATTCCTGCCTGCAAGACTTCCTGCAGCCCTTTGTAAGCAGGTTTCGCCTGATAATTACTATCGAAAAGCAGTGCCTCACCTGTGCCTGTAAAGAATCCCGGAATCCATGAATATTTGTCTGTGAATCCCCAGGTCAGCAACGCCTTGCAATTGGGTTGCGACAAACAGAAATTCAGTATGCTTTTATAGGTTTCGGCTTGCTCTTGAAAGGCAGCCGCATTTGTCGGCAGAGGCACGCGAACGTCTAGTTCGGTGATCGAAATTTCAAGACCGATTTGTGCAAGGCGTTGCGCGTTGGCGATGAAAGAAGGTGGGACTCGAAAACCATTCTCCATATGCATCTGCCAACCTGCGCCGTGAACCGCTACGCCTTCGTTCTTCAGACCGACCAGCAGATTGTAAATGGCGTTCGATTTTGCATTGAGGTCTTCGTTCGCGTAATCGTTGTAATAGAGTTTGGTATCCGGGTCCGCTTCACGGGCGAACTGAAACGCCAGCTTGATATAATCGGTGCCGAGTTTCTGATACCAGAATGACTCTGTGCGATAGCCGCCACCGTCTGCGATCGCTTCGTTGACGACGTCCCAGGCAACGATTTTACCTTTGTAGCGACCAACCACTGTTTTGATATGGTCTTGTAAAATTGTAATCAATTCGTCTCGCGTAAAGTTCCCGTTGGTCAACCAACTGGGTAACTGACTATGCCAGACCAGCGTGTGACCGCGAACTTTCATGCCATTGGCTTCAGCAAAATTGACCAGCGCGTCGGTATCTGTAAAGTTGTAAGAATTTCTCCCCGGATGAATCTCTTCCCACTTGAAAACGTTTTCCGCAACAATGATATTGAATTCCCGTTTCAAGGTATCTCTATAGATGCTCTCCGTATGGAAGGGGTGCATACCAACGGCTGCCCCTATATAGAAGTTTTTGCGTTCGGCTGAAGCACGCAAAGGTTTGTTTACGGTCTGCGCCGCTGCTTCAACGGCAAATATATTCATCAACACAAGTAAGAATGTGGCGAGAATGAGCGTTCGATTTTTCATCAGGTCCTCCATTAAGTCTATTCAAAGTTTCAAATTTAGGTTGATTAACGATTCAAAAAACTGCTTTCACTTACTCATGCGAGAAATCTCCGCACATTGCCGCATCGCCAGGAATTTTCTTTCACAGGCGAGGCGATTTCGAGGGTGAGGGATTTCCGCTGCTCAAACGCCTGCCTCGCTCGTCTCAGGGCAAGCTGGAGCGGCGTTGACTTGA
This sequence comes from Acidobacteriota bacterium, assembly GCA_031389065.1. Taxonomy (GTDB): domain Bacteria; phylum Acidobacteriota; class Blastocatellia; order UBA7656; family UBA7656; genus JACQDB01. The sequence continues at coordinate 5,179 of JANMSG010000745.1, forward strand.
CCTTGACAACGCCGCTTCCAACCTTCTTCCATCTGCCTCAGGGTATGGAAAGGCTCTCACCTACACACATCGAAGGCTCTCACCAGGAAGGCCGCCATCTGCGCCCGCGTCACATTCTGAGTCGGACAGTAATTGCTGCCACCGCATCCCAAAGTGATCTGTCGCAGGGCCATCTCTTCAATGTGCGCATAGAAGGGATTCGAGGGCGGCACATCGGTGAAGCGCTGCGAGGTCGGCGTCGGTGGCAGATAGCCCGGCGCGTGCAGCGCCCGAATGATGAATGCCGCCATCTGCTCGCGGTTGACATTCTGAGTTGGACAGTAATTGGTGCCGCCGCAGCCCAGGGTAATCTGGCGCACCGCCATCTGCTCGATGAAGGCGTAGAAGGGATTGGCAGGCGGCACATCGGTGAAGCGCTGCGAGGCGGGAGTGGGTGGGTTGAACTCGCCGAGTGCCCGCAGGACGAAAGCTGCCATCTGCTCGCGGGTGACGAATTGCTCGGGGCAGTAATTGCCTGCGCCGCAGCCCAGAGTGATCCCTCTGGCAGAGAGTTTGCCGATCTCTGTGTAGAAGGGGTGAGAGGGAGGAACGTCTGGGAAGTTGCCGCCGTGGAGAACGGTGAAGGTGTCGCCTGCGATGGTGAGGGTGCCTGTGCGAGGACTTGCGGCAGTGTTGGCAGCGACGGAGAAGTTGACTGTGCCGTTGCCGGTTCCGCTAGCACCTGAGGTGATGGTGAGCCAGGCGGGAGCGTTGCTGGTGGCGGTCCAAGAGCCGGAAGCGATGAGGCTGACAGAGCCTGTGCCGGCTGCCGGGCTGAAACTCTGACAGGTTGGGAAGAGCGAAGAACCACTGACCTTGGCGATGAAGGCATCATTGCTGCCGTTTTGGGTCAAATCGGGACCGACGGTTTCCGGGAAAGTGGCTTCGAGCGAAGCGCCAGTTCCCACAACATAAGCATTGCCGGCGCCGTCTACCGCAATGCCGAACCCAACATCATTTCCATCACTACCGCCGATATAGCCGCAGTAGGCGAGGCCTGTGCCATCGGCTC
>JANMSG010000751.1:0-11162 GCA_031389065.1 Acidobacteriota bacterium
AATTCATCTGATTCGTGAACCGGAAAAAAAATCGCAAGAGCTGCCGCCTCTGCTTCTGTTGCTGCATGGATATGGTAGCAACGAACACGACCTGTACAGCTTGACGCCTTATCTTGACGAACGATTTTTTGTCGTCAGCGTGCGCGCGCCACTTTCGCTTTTCCCCGGCGGGTATGGCTGGTTTCAGATTGACTTCACGCCTCAAGGAACCCGTATGCACGCCGATCAAGCGGAACAAAGTAGATTGTTATTGCTGGCGTTTCTTGATTTTTTGCTCGAAAAATATGAGGTAGATTCCGAGCGGGTTTATCTTGCAGGCTTCAGTCAAGGTGCGATGATGAGTTTGCACGTGGCGTTGACGCATCCTGAAAAAGTCGCAGGTGTCTTGGCGATGAGCGGGCGGGTGTTGCCAGAATTACTGCCGAAAATGGCTACGCCAGAACAGTTGAAAGATCTGTCTATCTTTGTCGTGCATGGCAAGTATGACGATGTACTGCCGATTCAACACGGGCACGCCACGCAAGAGATTTTAGCGAAATTGCCCGTGGCGCTGACATATAAAGAATATGCTATGGCGCATGAAATTTCCGCGCCAAGTCTTGCAGACGCTACCGAGTGGCTGAAAAATCAATTGGAGTAAGAGAGATTGAACAAAGCATTCCAAACAGACCAGCTACACTTTTTATAACTACCCGACCTGAAGAGGTGTCTAACAAATGAGCGAATCAGGTAAAGAGATAGAAGTCACGCGAACCTATCTTGAACTAAATAATCCCGCTGAATCCAACGCGGCATACCTCAATGACGAGCGCGCGCGAATTGAACAAGTGATGAATTGCCCCGGCTCTTTTTATCGCTATCTCTACTCTGAGGTCGGGCGTTTGTATCATTGGACTGACCGTTTGAGTTGGACGGATGAAGAGATAGTCGCGCATCTGACGCAAAACACTTTGTCTCTGTTTGTGCTTTACTATGAAGGCGCGCCAGCAGGTTACTTCGAGCTTTTGAAAAACGAAGACGGTTCGACAGAGCTTGCTTATTTCGGACTCGTGCAAGAGTTTTTAGGCAAAGGCTTGGGGAAACATTTGTTGAGCGCGGCGATTGAACAAGCCTGGCAAGATGGCGCAAGTCGCGTCTGGCTGCACACCTGCACTTTGGATGATCCGGCAGCGCTGCCCAATTATTTGAAGCGCGGCTTCAAACCATTCAATGTAGAAAAATACTTCACAACCATCTCGCCTGACGAGCCGTTACGCTTGAACACAAACACTGCTTGAGCCTGGAGATTTTTAAACCACAGCTAAGTTGATTTTGGTTGTGTAGCGAAAAATCCAAGAAGAGGTTTTCGCTACACAACCATTCTGTTATTCATTATGAGCGGGCTACCTTGCCTGATACGCTTTGCAAAGCGCTATCAATTTCCGCTGTTGTGAATTTGCGATCTGCCTTGCGAGCCGACACATTGCTATCGTCGCCGGTGTGCAATTTACCCTTCGCGCCTAATTCGACAAGCAGGCTACGGGTGGCTCCCAGATAAGCGCCTGAGATGTTCAATACCCAAACGCCATTTTCTGCCCATTGTTGCTTGATCGCGAAAACGCCTTTTGAGGTCTTCGTCAATTGAACAGGAATAGATTGGCGTTTGCCGTTGACTATGCCTTCCGCCGTTGCCGTCAGGTTGGCATCTTCAGGTTTGTGACACCCATAGGCGCGAACCAACAATACAGCATCTTTTACTTCGCTGTCTGTTTTTGAAGGACGTTCCACGGAAACGTGAAAACCTCCTGCCAAAGCCATTGGCGTAAGCGTCAAGCCAATGGACAAAACCAATGAGCAAAGCAAAGCTTTCGTGAATATATTTCTGAGCATTTTAGATTCTCCTTTTCAATTTGAATTCGCAGATTAGACGGAGCCGCTGGCGCTTTTCTTCCATATTTTTTTCGCGCAACTATATTTCATTTTGCCAGGCCTATATTTATCGTTGCGAAGCTTTGATGAGCTTTGCGATTCGTATTTGCAGCGATGAATCCGTTGTCTTTTGCATCACACGCTTGAGAATCGGCTCTGCAAATCTGCCATATTTATCAATCGTTTTCTTCGCTTCCTTGCGCTCTTGAAGCGAATTGGATTGAAGTTTTGCGAGGCTCGCTTCCATGAGCTTTTCCATTTCAGGCGTGATGATTTCCGTGCGACAGACCAGCACGCGCACAATCTCTGCTGGTTGCGGTTCGATTTCGAGAGGCAAAACTGCATCCGTGGTTTGGCGAGGCAAAATGTAAAACACGCGCAAGCCTTCTTCAAACCAGGAAGTTTGCCAAGTCTTTATCATTGCCTTCGCCTCTTTTTCAAAAAGCCCTTGCGCGATGAGCATCTTTTCTAGTTCTTGCTCAATTGAAATCACACTTTGATTGAGCGAAGACAAATCCATCGCCGCTTCGTTGTTAAGCAAATCGACAATGCGATAACCAATCTTGCCGTTGCGATTTTCAAATACGATGGCCTGCGCGATTCCTTCCGCTCTCATGTTCTTCAATAAAACCTGCTCGCCTTCAAGTTTAACACTCATGGGCGGATTGAAATTCCCAACGCCCCGATAGAACAAGAATTTTTCGTGTTGTATCTCTTTGGTGCCGCAAATGCGCAAGACGCCCGCGTCAGTTTCGCGCGCCGGATAGTAATGGCTCTCGCCTTTTTCAACAGGAAGAGCGATGTTCGCGTTTGGCAAAACGGTGAAGCTGCCCCAATTAATGCCGGACTTTACGGAACGCGCTTGCGGGAACCACTCGGTAATCTTGCCGCTTGGAAAATCAACTTTCGCTGAAACCACCATCTCGCAGTCTGCATAAAAATAGATGACTGGGGTTTCCATTCGCACCAGTGATGCAATGCTATTCTTCGATGCATAATTGTGACGCAGCCCTCTCGCATTGTCTTTGTTAATTTGATAAACGAAGGTCGGCAAATCGCTTGCGCCGTTTAAGGGACGCCATTCAAGAGCGGCTCCGTCTTCGCCTGCAATCGAAGTAAAGGTTCCCCACTCGTGAGCGACCAGACGGTTTTCGTTGCCCACTGGTTTGCCTGCTTGCGCCTGAGAAAAACTTCCTGCAAGCTTTTGAGTAAACGGCGAAGCGCTTAAAAAAACGCCTACAATAAAGGCGATTTGTAATCGCAACGCAAATTTGATAATCGATAGTGAACTCATTTCACCTCCTTTTTCGGTTGCGCGTACCACTCAACTTCTAAGTCCAATTTCCACATTCGAAGCATCTCTTTGTCTAAACGTAAGATGCCTTCGCGCGTCACATCATCGGGCAGCGGCACATATTCGACAATGCGGTTGTAAAGTCGAAGGCGTTCTGCGTTGCCTACACGAGAGAGCAGATGCCAGAGCGTCAATGTGTCACGCGGATGAGCTTCTTTAATCAAAACATCAAGCTCTGGTTTTCCGCCTTTTTCAAAATCGAATTTGTTAATCGCCTGCTTGAATTTATCCGTTGCGTCTTCAAAGTAAGGCGTGCCCGGCGCAAATCCTTTGCGCGTGATGGAGCGCGCTCCTTCGGGAACCAGAGACTCTCTCCCGTTATAAACGAAGGCGACCCACCCGGATTGGACGCGCAGAAGGCTTGTGCCTGCCTCGTCAACCGTGAGGGTGTATTCGCATCCCAGATCAATGGCTTGCGCGGTTGGCGTATTGACGAAGAAGATGCGCGGCGGCGCGTAAATCTTGGCGTGCATCTCGCCAACCGCTAGAGCCAGACGGTGTTCGTTTTCACGCGCCTGAACGAGTTGAATACGAGTGTTGGGCGCGACATCAACGTGACCAATTTCGCCCACGGTGATTTTTGCGCGAGAGGCGCTGTCGGTTTCGAGCCACTGGCCAACCGCGATTTTGCCTTTATCTGCAAGGACTGATGCGCCAATAACGGGCGAGCCTTCGAGCCGCGCGACTTCCCAGGTAGCGGTGTTGGTTGGTTCGTTGGTTGAGTGATTCGTGGGCGTGTCGTTGTTCTTCTTTCCATTACTATTTGTGCCCTCATTGGTTCGATCATTGTTGTGTGCGATTGAAGTATTATCGCCATTATGCAATGGAGCGATTTCAATATCCGGAAGACCCGGAACATCAGTAGTGGGAGTATTGCCAATCACACCTGTTTTCGCCGCTTCCAGTTGATTGGAGAGATTTGCGTCATACCAGACAACGCTTGCAACTGCGAAAATCAAAAATAGAAATGCGCTTGCGAAAGCCAATTTTTGCCAGCCGAAATTGAATGCGAAACGCGAGCCTTTGGTTTGCGCGACAGGCTTTGCAGTTTGCGCGTCCAAAAGATTTTCGATTTCGCTCCACAGTGAATCGGGCGCGGAAAGTTGCGGCAAACGATTTGCCAACTGCACACCGAGTTTGATCTCGTCGTAACTTTCTCGACATCGTTGGCACGAAAGCAAATGCTCGGCAACGCGCTGCGAATCTTCATTCGCAAGTTCGCCGTTGCAATAAGCAGATAGCTTTGCTGTAACGTGCTGATTAAACATAACTACTCTCCTGACGTGATGGAACTGCGCAGATGTTCGAGCTTGCGCGCTAACGCTTTATGACCGCGATTGAGCCTTGACGACACGGTTCCGATTGAACAACCGAGCGTTTCGGCAATCTCTTCGTATGAAAGCCCTTCGACATATTTTAACAAAATCGGTAGTCGCAACTTGGGACTTAAATCAGCGATTGCCGTTTGCACGGAATCGGAGACCTGGCGTTTGGCGAAACTCTCTTCTTGCGAACCTCGCGCAATCAAGTTTTTCACTTCAACGCCCTGCGTAAACGGCACGAAGCGTTTCTGCTTGCGCTGTTCATCCACGCAGGCGTTGGCGACGATGCGATAAAGCCAGGTCGTAAACTCCGAGTCGTGACGAAACTGGCTGATGCAGGTAAAGAGTTTCAAAAACACCTGCTGCGTAATATCCTTTGCTAAAGAGTCTTCGCCGCTGAAATGAAAAGCTATGGAATAGACTCTGTCTTTGTAGGTTTCAAAGAGCGTATGGAAAGCCTGCCGGTCGCCAGCTTTGCAGGCTTCTATAATCGTTTCCATATCATAGCTTCTCATCAAAGCGAGTTGCTCCATATCTCTGGTCCCCATCAAGTCTTACGTTAGACGAGGCGACCCATTGCTTTCTTCCATTTTATTTCAATTATTTAGCTTTCCCTTTTCGATAACTCTTTCGTATCATCAAAGTTAGCGCTTTCAATAGACCACATTGTATAATCAATCTCTCCAGAAATATGTATTGAACTGATTCGGTCGTAGAAGTTATGAATATAAAAGCCAGGTTTTTCCGTTATTTTTTAACCATTGCTCTGTTTTCTCTGTTCGTGATTCCCTGTGACAGCAAATCAACAAGCACACAAAACCACCCTTTGGTACAACTGGCAATGGATACGGCTGTGCCCAATGACGGCTTGCTGACAATTTATGGAGCCTTGAGATTAGGCGGCGAAATTGGCATGCCCATAGGCGCAGGCGACATAACCGGCGATGGTCGCGGCGATGTGATCTATTGCGAGATGTACGCTTCGGCAGGCGCTGGCAGTCGCACAAACAACGGGCAGGTCAATTTTTACATCAGCGACGGTCGTGACACAGGCAATGTGGATCAGGCGCAAAACCCTCCGAACATCTTCACGCTGGTGGGCGCAAACTCCGGCGATTTGCTAGGCACATCGGTTTCGGCAAATGGTGATGCGAACGGCGATGGCTACCGCGATGTGTTGATTGGCGCGATGACCGATGATGGTCCAAATAATTCGCGCTTCAATAGCGGCGCAGCTTATTTAGTTTACGGCGCGCAAAATTTCAATATGCGTGCAGACCTGTTGACGGTTGACGGCAATCCGCCGCCCGGCGTCATTACGATTTATGGCGCACAGGGGAACGCACGCCTCGGCATATGGTGCGATCTTGGCGATGTTGATGGCGACGGATTCGCAGACATGGTACTTGGGGCAGATCAACTCAGCAACACCAACGGGCAGCACACAGGCGGCGCGTACATCGTTTTCGGCGCAGCCAATTTGCCTTCCGTGATAGACCTTGCCGCACCTGGCGCGAATGTCCGTGTGGCGGTTATTTTCGGCGCAAACCATGAAGACCATTGGGGTGCGGCTCTGCAAGTGGGCGATGTCAACAACGACGGCAAAGGCGATGTCATCATCGGCGGTTCGATATTCCGCGACTCAGGCTCATTTATTGATGTAAATAATGCCGGAGGACATAACTCTTTCGGTGCAAGCAATGGCGGAACCAGAATCCGTTGCGGTGAAGCTTTTGTGGTTTACGGACAGAGCAATTGGCCCGCGCTTACGGATTTGAAAACTCCGCCTGCAACGGCGACGCGCATCATAGGCGCAAATGCTGGTGATTTGTTGGGTTCGCAAGTTCACAGCGGAGATGTCAATGGCGATGGCAAAACCGATTTAATCATCGGTGCATTGCAAGCCGTTGCGCCCGACAATAGAGGTGGCACAGGCGCAGTCTATGTGATTTACGGATCGCCTAATGTTGTGGGCGCAAGGATTGATTTAGCCGGACCCGATTCGCCGAATATACGCATCTCCAGAATTTATGGAGACCGACCAGGTGATTGTGCAGGGGATTCAGTTCGCACCTACGACATCAACAAAGACGGATTTTCCGATCTGTTTGTCGGCAGCCCCGAACACACTTTTACGATAAACGGGGAAGTGCGCGAAAATACAGGCGCGACAATGGTCATCTTCGGGCAAAGCGATTTTCTGCCGTCTGTGATTAAATTTTATGACCCGCCGACAACCCCCAAGTTATTTATGCTTGCGGGCAACGAAGGTCCCGATGGCGGCGATGAATTTTCTTACAGGCTCGCGGGTGCTGATGTTGATGGCGATGGATATGTTGATTACCTGGCGAACTCTATGCACGGAGATGGTTTCGGCGATGCCGTAACCAATGCGGGGCAGGTTCAAGTTTTCAGCGGCAGAAAACTCTCATTGAGACTTGGCTTTCCAACAGAGCCGCCACAAAATGCGCCGACGCTTACATCGGCAACGCTTTCCTTAAACGGACAAACTGTTCAACAGGCGAACGCCGGGCAAAGCGGTTTGCGCGTCACCGTCAACGGCACAGGTTTCAAAACCGGCACAGAGATTTTCATCAACGGCGTTTCTGTAGTGTCTCGCACACCGAACGACGCGCAACTGGCGGCTACGCAACGCACGGTTGAGTTGGATGAAAACCTTGCCATCAAAAATTCAGCGGGGAATCTCGCAGTGCGGGCGCGCAACACAAATCCGAATACGAATCTGTCGAATGAAGTGACAGCCGGAAGATTGACGGGACCTGAAATCACTTCGGTGCGCGTGAAGGTGAAAGCGTCGGGCAAGACCGTTGTCATTATTAACGGGACGAATTTCCAGAACGGCTCGACGGTAACGGTGACAGTGAATGGTCAAGCCTTGGCTTTGAAAAATGTGACGGTTGAATCAAGCGAACTCATATCTGTTGTCATAGCTCCGGCGGTCGCGCCGCCATCGGGCACAACTCTGCGAATCCGCGTGATTAGTCCTTCGACGATTCAATCGAACGAATTTACGGCGGTTAAACCTTGATGAAGTTTTAGGACAGGGCTTACGCAGCCGATGTACCGTAGGTTGTCTAACCTGCGGGAGGCTTTGGCAATCAAGTATTTCAAAACTTGCCAGAAGTCTTGAATCAATACGCCGCAGCAGATTAGACAGTCTACTGTACATTGCTTGCGTCAGTTCTATAGAAAATTGATTGGTTATGTGTCGTCGTAGAGGTGACCAAACAGTCTTTATTTGAATCCATCCCTTGCCCAAATAATCGCATAAGATAAAGCAAGGGCAAAACTCTGTTGAACTATAACTAGATCATAGTTATTTTCATCACTATCTCCATCAGCCAACGATCTCATTCCTGCAGCATTATGTTTCAACTGTCCGATTAGACTCTTTGGTATTTGAGCAACACCCGGCTTATTGGCTTGCAACTTGATAACGGCTTCGTCTAAATCGTCCGCTGCTTCAAAGAGAGCCAATTTCAAGTCTTCTGGAACGATAACTCTTTCTCTAGGTATCCCTCTCCTTAATCCGCGTAGCTGACCTTTTACCTTCTCATATTTTGCTCTTGCGCAGAGTATTAATTCCGCTTCTGTATTTGCTACTTTGGTGAAACCTTCTTCCGTCAGGATGTCAATTAAGTTTGGCAGTTTCAATTTTTTGCCTGATTCGATATTTCTTTCATCTTCAATATGGTTATAGAGTTTGATCACACGATAATAATTTTCATGCCCATAACGTAGGGTTGCAAGGTTGTCGAGAGTGTCTCCTGCATTCAATGTATAAGAAATCTCGGATAGCTTTGCTCCTGGTTCATATTCACTCTTGGACAAGTGCTGATGAGGGTAATGCTGTATCTGTTGAAGCGTCGTTTTCTTCGCGGGATGGCGATAAAGAAGAAATGCACCTAAAATGATGCCGCTGATTACAAAAGTTATTATAGTGACGAGAAGAATCTGTGTTGACCGTTTCACTATTGTACTCCGTGAAATTTATCCTCGATTTTAAAGACATAAACCCGCAAATAGAAAAGCTATTTTTGCCTTTTGCTTTCTTGAATTCGTTGTTTGAGAACAAGCCAGATGAATCGGGTATTGCCTACCAGATAGCGTCGCCATAATCTGTGTGGCTCAAGCAACAAACGATGCAGCCACTCAAGCCCTGCTTGCTGCATCCATCGCGGGGCGCGACGAACAAGGCCTGCGATGTGATCGAAACTCCCGCCAACACCTAAAGCGAAATGCACGCCTGTTTGCTTGAAGTTCGCGGCTATCCATTTTTCCTGCGCCGGTGAACCCATCGCAACAAAGAGCAAATCAGCTTTGCTTTGTTTTATCTCTTCGACAATCGCGCTGTTTTCTTGAGGCGCGAAATAGCCGTTGCGAAAACCGGCGACGCGCAAGTTCGGGAAACGTGCTTTGAAGACTTCAACAACTTTCGTAACTGCTTCGTCGCGCGCGCCGAAAAAGTAAACAGACCAATTGCGCTCTGCGGCAGAGTGTACCAGTCGTTCGAATAAATCTATGCCTGTGACTCTCTGCTTTAACGGTGGACCAAGCAAACGCGATGCCCACACCACAGACATTCCATCGGCGGTCACGATGTCGGCTTCCATCAAGATGCGGCGTAATTGCTCATCACGTGTTGCGCCTACGATTTTCGCGGCGTTGACCACAGCCATGTAATGCGAGCCATCTTGGGTTATCAATGAAGCGATTTTTTCTACAGCCTCATCTTCGCTCAGATTGTGAACTTTGATTCCGGCGATGCAACAGTAGGCAGTAGGCAGTAGGCGGTAGGCAGTAGAGTGTGTCTCTGTTTCCAGATTGGTTTCTAATTCCTGTTTCCTGTCACCTGTCACCTGTCACCTGCATCGTCTTCGATATTTATTTTTTCGCGCACCAGGTAGGTAGGCTTGTCTTGCGATTCGTGATAAGTGCGAACCACCATTTCGGCAATCAAGCCCATAAAAATAAATTGTATGCCCATTGCAAACATCACCATCGCAAGCGTTGCCAGCGGCATACGGTTGAGGTGTACATCCAAAACAAACCTGTAGTACAACGCGCCTGCGAGAGATAAAAACGAGATGAGCAAACAGAGCAATCCGGCAGTGCCAAACAGGTAAAGCGGCTTTGTCCAGTAGCTTGCCATAAATTTTATGGTGATTAAATCGAACACCACTTTGCCGGTGCGCGACAAACCGTATTTCGATTTCCCGGCGTGACGCGCATGATGCGTGACGGGAATTTCGGTGACTCGCGCCCCCGCCCACTTGGCGTAAACAGGAATGAAGCGGTGCATCTCGCCGTAGAGTTTCACGTCAGAGAGTACGTCGCGGCGATAGGCTTTCAAGCTGCATCCGTAATCGTGAAGATGCACGCCGCTAATCACAGAGATTAAACGATTGGCAAACATAGAAGGGATGCGCCGCGTAATCATTTTGTCTTTGCGGTCTTTGCGCCAACCAGAGACCACGTCATAGCCTTCATCTAATTTTTCAAGCAGACGAGCAATATCCACAGGGTCGTTTTGCAAATCGGCATCCATCGGAATGAGGATCTTGCCGCGAGCGTGATCTATGCCTGCGCTCATTGCCGCTGTCTGCCCGAAGTTGCGACGCAAAGCGACGACGCGCACGCGCTGATCGCGCAAAGCGATGTCGCGCAACCGCGCCAGACTCTTATCGGTTGAGCCATCATCAACGTAGATGATTTCGTAAGTGCGCGCTAATTGTTCGAGCGACTCTTTGAGCTTCGCGTCAAGCAAATCAATATTCTCTTCCTCGTTGAAGACGGGCAGAAAAACAGAAAGTTCAGGTCGTTCGCTTTGAGGTTGCTCTACAGGTTTTAATTGATACTCTATCATTGAATTTGAAAATAGTAGAACGCGGCGTTGAGATAGGCAAGCAGCGCAGAAGAAAGCGAGAGGGGGAGCAGGGGAGAGAGGGAGACCGGGAGATGAGGAAACTCGAAAAATTGCGTATCTTCTTTATCTCAGACTTGTTTCAGAATCAAAGCGTAGGATGTTGAACGATTGCTCCTCTACTCCCTCTCTCCCCTGCTCCCCCTCTCCCCCTCTCCTTGTCTTATCAGAAGTAGCGTTGCGCATTGGTGCAGGCATCGGATATATTTTTTGACCAATGGAGTGCGAGTTATTTTTAGTCTTCCGGTTTTAACTCTCACGCGGTTCATTATGGCGAATGAAAAAACAGTGGCTACGAATCGTGAAGCCTACTTCAACTATCACATCGTTGAGACGTATGAATGCGGCGTCGCGCTTACGGGCACGGAAGTGAAATCTATTCGAGAAGGTCGTTGCAATCTCAAAGACAGCTACGGCATGATTCGCGCCGGCGAAGCGTGGTTGTTAAACGCCCACATCAGCCCGTACACCCATGGTCATCGTGACAATCACGAACCTACACGCACACGCAAGTTACTGCTTCACAAAGCAGAGATTGAAAAACTCGCAGCCAAAGCGCAGGAAAAAGGCCTCACCCTTGTCCCTACGAAAATGTATTTCAAAAATGGGCGTATCAAAATTGAACTCGGTGTAG
>JANMSG010000769.1:0-2910 GCA_031389065.1 Acidobacteriota bacterium
GTTGAAAGAAAAAGTCGAACAGGCGCTGGTGAAATTTGCCAATGCGCCAAAAGAGATCTTGGCATTGTTCGGCTTTGCCGCCTAAGGCTTTGGCTTTATAATCCGATTTCTCAAAAAAACATTTTCTTAAAAGCTATAGTATAGAAAAGAGAAGATAATCACGGGCGATATAAACTTGCGCCAGATATTGCGATACAGGTTCATTCCTCGTATCAAGAATTATGAACTCTATATGTGCTTTAATATCGCATCCCATAACAACACTATTTGTCCTTCAACGATAGGTTCGTAAATGCGTTTCATCTAAATGTGGAATAGAATTGAACCAATCGAGCGTCAGTCTATCGCGGTTGAAAATCAATTCCGTGATTGAGCAATTTCGCACACGCCAATTCAATTCCAAGACGCTCGTTTCTGCTGCATCAACGGCAATTTGGACAGCGACACCGATTGGACCGCCCGAAGTGAAAACGGCTATACGTCTGCGACTGCCGCCCTGAATGATCTGTTTCAGACCGCGCTCGACGCGACTGCTGAAGGAAAGCCAGGACTCGACATCCGGCAGATGAATGTGACCCTGCAACCAGATGGTCATCAACGATTCAAACATCTTTTGAAAATAACGATTGCGATCCGGCTCGTCTCTCTTCTCTTCAAACAAATCAACAAGTTTTTTAAACTCTGGATTTCTAGCGGCAAGCGCCGGAGCAAGCTTCGTCAGGATGCCATCGGCGTCGTATTCTCTGAACTCGTTCATCAATTGAATGGCAGGAAATTCCGCGCCTGCTTCCCTGTAACCAGCGGCGACGATTTCGGCTGTGCGTTGCTGGCGCACGAGCGGACCTGTGTAAACTTCATCGAATCGTACTTCGTAACGCAGCCAATATTGGGCGAGTTTCCTCGCTTGCTCTTCGCCGATGGGAGAAAGGCGGTCGGTGATTTTGTCAAACGGCGTTGCCTGTCCGTGTCTTACAAGAGTGATCGTACTCATGATGTTTTAGAGGAAATCTTTCTTTTATAATTTGAACGAACCGCTAGATTACCACGTCAAAACGGAGTTGTCGCGAGTAAGATTTATGCAGACAGCCCTGCACATTTGATTGTATCTGCAAATCTGAGGGCAGAACGCAGCTTACCAAACTCTGCCTCGGTCTTGGATACTGGTTAAACTCAGCAAGTCAGTTTTACATTTGCGTCAATCCGAGGTAGATTTGCAAGTCGCGCGATGCAAGCTCCAAATCAATTGCAGTGAATCAGTCCCAAATCGAAAATCGAGGTGCAAGATGTCTGCACAAACTCAAGCTGCACAAACGACGGATTTTGTAGAACTCACGGAAGACGTTTCGCATTCGCCTCTCTGGAATAAAGATCTCGCGCCCACAACCCTCGACGAACGCACCTGGTCAACCTACAACATAGCCGCGCTGTGGATAGGCATGAGCGTAGTCATCACCACCTACACGCTCGCCGGAGGCTTCATCCAACAAGGTATGAACTGGTGGCAGGCGATGTTAACCATTCTGCTTGGCAACACGATTGTTTTGATACCAATGATTTTAAACGCCCATGCAGGAACCAAGTACGGCGTATCGTTTCCGGTTTTGTGCCGCGCCTCATTCGGCACACGCGGCGCAAACATAGCGGCGATGGCGCGCGCGGTTGTCGCTTGCGGTTGGTTCGGCATTCAAACCTGGATTGGCGGAGAGGCTTTAGACGGTTTGATGAAAGTGCTCTGGAGCGGTTGGGTAAATATACCGGCGCATCAATTCATCATGTTCGGACTGTTCTGGTTGATTCAAGTCGTCATCATCGTTCGCGGCATCGAAGGCATCAAGTACCTGGAAAGCCTCTCTGCGCCTTTGCTGTTGGGCGGCGGCGCTGTCTTGCTGTGGTGGGCGGTATCAGAAGCAGGTGGCATGAGCCGTGTGCTTGATTCAGTTTCACTACTGCAAAATATTGATCCATCGAAACCGCAGCCGTCGTTTTGGCAACTCTTTCCGCCAGCGCTTACGGCAAGCGTAGGCTACTGGGCAACGCTCAGTTTAAACATTCCTGATTTTACGCGCTATGCAAAAAGCCAGCGTTCACAGATGCTCGGTCAGGCGCTGGGCTTGCCAACGACGATGACGGCATTTGCATTTATAGGCGTTGCAACCACCTCGGCAACGGTCTTGATTTTTGGGCGGGCGATACCGAACCCGGTTGAACTCATGGGTCAATTTAACAGTGTGCTGGTTGTCTTGTTCGCCACCATCGTGATTTTCCTGGCACAACTGACGACCAACATGGCAGCGAACGTGGTGTCGCCATCCAACGATTTTTCAAATCTGAATCCAAAAAAAATCTCTTATGTCATGGGCGGCTTGATAACCGCGGCGATAGGCGTTTTGATGATGCCCTGGAAATTGTACAGTGATGCAGCGGCCTACATCTTCACCTGGTTGATCGGTTATTCGGGCTTGATGGGCGCAATTGGCGGCGTGATGATTTGCGATTATTGGGTGATTCGCAAACAGACTCTTTCGCTCAAGGATTTATTTTTAGAGAACGGCGTCTATCGTTACAGCAATGGCATAAACTGGCGAGCCGTCATTGCGATGGCACTGGCGATTGCGCCCGTCGTGCCGGGATTTTTACGAGCCGCGACAACTCCCGGCGGTGTGGTTGCGAACCCGAATTTCTTTGATAGTATTTACACCTACGCATGGTTTGTGACGTTTGCCATCAGCTTCGTGATTTACTTCGCGTTGATGATGGGTGAAAGAAATAAATAGGAATTGAGTAGGGGCAGGTCTCGTACCTGCCCGAATCGAGACGGGAGTGACTCTGGCTTTGATAGGGCCCGAGTTGGCTTTTGCTGATCCGACCAGTATTCCCGGCGAGTCGACCGAAGGTGTCTTTGGGGAAGGC
>JANMSG010000780.1:0-4341 GCA_031389065.1 Acidobacteriota bacterium
GCCTGTCAATAACCGCAATGCGATGGCAGGCGCGAAGCTAGCTTTCGGCGAAGCGGTTGAAGGGGTCTATAATTTTGAAAACGCTAAAGTGGTTTTTTCGATTGATGCAGACTTTCTTTCCGGACATCCGGCAAACCTGAAATACATACGCGATTACATCAACACGCGACGTTTGCAAGACGGCAAGAAAGAGATGAGCCGACTTTACGCTGTCGAAACTTTTCCTTCAAATACAGGCGCAAAAGCAGACCATCGTCTGGCCGTAAGAGCTTCGGAGATGGAATCATTTGTTCGCACAGTTGCCGAAAAGCTCGGCGTTGAAGGCGTCAAGAGTGAAGGCACATCGGCAGACGGCAAATACCTTGACGTACTGGTTGAAGATTTGAAGAAGCATCGCGGGGCAAGCGTCATCATTGTCGGAAAAGAGCAATCGCCGATGATTCACGCGCTTACTTTTGCGATCAACAATGCGCTCGGCAACATCGGCACAACCGTAAATTTTGTTGAGCCGCTTGAGCCAAACCTGGTTGACCACCTCGAATCCATCAAAGAGCTTGCGGGGGATATTAACGCGGGCAAAGTTGATATGCTGGTGATACTGGGCGGCAATCCGGTTTTTGATGCGCCAGCCGATTTGAACTTCAAAGAGCTCATTCAAACGGTAACTTTCACGGCGCATTTAGGGCTTCACAACAACGAGACCTCTGGCTTGTGTCAGTGGCACGTTCCTGAAGCGCATTACCTGGAAGCGTGGAGCGATGCGCGTACAATTGATGGAACCATCAGCATCGTGCAACCTTTGATAGAGCCGCTTTATCAAGGCAAATCGGCGCACGAAGTTCTCACGGCATTCACAGACAAACCGGAGCGCTCCGGTTACGAAATCGTCCGCGAATACTGGTTGAGCCGCGTAGAATCTTTAAACAAAATTGCCGAAGCAAATACCAAGTCTGCGATCCTAGCGGCTATACCCGGATTGGGGTCTGCAAATGCTCGGGCGGCAGGTGCGACGCAAGCGCAACCAACCGCAACGGCAACAACGCAAACTTCAAACGCAACGCAAGCGACTGCGACTCCTGCCGCAACGCCTTCAGCCGATGCAGAAAAAATGTGGCGCAAAGCCCTGCACGACGGCTTGATTGCGGGAACTACCGCAGCGCCGAAAACCGTGACTGTGAAAGCAGGATGGGCAAGTCTCAATCCGCAACCCTTGCCGCCGAAGGACGGAATCGAAATTTGCTTCCGCGAAGACCCAAGCATCTATGACGGAAGTTTTGCCAATAACGGCTGGCTACAGGAATTGCCCAAGCCTCTGTCAAAATTGACCTGGGGTAATGCCGCGCATGTCAGCCCCGCGACCGCTAAAAGACTCGGAGTCGCTAATGGTAATGTTATTAGATTGACGGTTGATGGGCGCTCCATTGATGCGCCTGTCTGGATTATGCCCGGTCACGCTAATGACTCATTCACCATTCATCTCGGATTCGGGCGCGAGCGCATTGGCAAAGTCGGCAACAAAGTCGGCTTCAACGCTTACCAGATTCGCACCTCGAACGCGCAATGGCTGGCAACCGACGTGCAATGGAGCAACACAGGCAACAGCGAAGTGATGGCGAGTACGCAAGATCATTGGGCAATGGAAGGGCGCGACCTGGTGCGCGACGCGACGCTCGAAAAATATTTGAATAATCCTAAGTACGCGAAGCCTACGGAACCTGCTAAGAATCCGCCGAGGGACATGACACTGTATCCCAATTTTGAATACACAGGTTACAAATGGGGAATGGCGATTGACCTGAATAACTGTGTAGGCTGTAACGCCTGCGTCGTCGCCTGCCAGTCGGAAAATAACATTCCTGTGGTTGGCAAAGAGCAGGTTGCAAACGGCCGCGAGATGCACTGGATTCGCATAGATCGTTATTACAAAGGTCATCAAGCCAACGAGCAGGAATTTCGGGAAGACCCTGAATTTTTCTTCGAGCCGGTGGCTTGTGTGCATTGCGAGCAAGCGCCTTGCGAAGTGGTCTGCCCTGTCGCCGCGACGGTTCACAGCGCCGAAGGCACCAACGACATGGTTTATAACCGTTGCGTAGGCACGCGCTACTGCGCCAATAACTGTCCGTACAAAGTGCGCCGTTTCAATTTTCACCTCTATCAGGATTTCACAACCGAGAGTGTGAAGTTGCAGCGCAACCCTGATGTTTCGGTGCGCTCTCGCGGCGTGATGGAAAAATGCACGTACTGCATACAGCGCATACAGGAAGTGAAGATTGAAGCGGAAAAAGACGGCGATCGCGCCATTAAAGATGGCGAAATCAAAACCGCTTGCCAGCAGACTTGTCCTGCTGACGCTATCGTGTTCGGCGATTTGAATGACGCCAACAGTCGGGTTGCGAAACTCCATTCCGAAGACCGCAGTTTCGGTTTATTGGAAGAGTTGAATACCAGACCGCGCACTGCTTATCTGGCAGAAGTGCGAAACCCGAATTCTGAACTGAAAAAAACGGAATCAGGAACCGAGCATCACGGGTAAGAATTTGATTTGTGGTTGGCTGTTTTATTGAAAGTAGATCAAATAGCAAGATTGAAAATGCGCCGGAGGCGCAATGGAGATTAGCCAGTGGTACAGCCACTGGATGAAAGGCAATTGATAATTTCAAAGCCCCAGCGGGGCGAAGGAAAAATCCTCTGCACTGCAAGTAGCGTGACTTCTACTCTTTGCTTCGCTTCCTGCGGCGTTACCGCAGGCTAATCTCCAAAGCCCTTTCAGGGCAGGCAGATTGAATCAGGAAGATGAGCAAAAACGAAGGTTGAATAACTGATGAGTACGAACAATACAGATGAACCAGAAGAAGTAATTCACGCAGAAAAGCCGGATGAATCAACCCGTGTGCCGGTTCTACAGCCGGGGTATACGTTCGGATCAATCACCGACAAAATCAGCACCATTGCGTTGGGTCGCAAAACGCCTATCGGCTGGGTGATCGGCTTCAGCCTCTCTTTCGGCGTGGCGATGATGTTGTTTTATTCCATAGGCGTTCTGCTTTTGAAGGGCACAGGCATATGGGGAAACAACAATCCCGTCGGCTGGGCCTTCGACATTATCAACTTCGTCTGGTGGATTGGCATCGGTCACGCGGGAACTTTGATTTCCGCTATCCTGCTGCTGTTCCGGCAACAGTGGCGCACCTCAATCAACCGCTTCGCCGAAGCGATGACGCTCTTTGCAGTTGCTTGCGCGGGCGTCTATCCTGCCTTGCACACGGGAAGACCCTGGCTCGATTACTGGTTATTTCCTTACCCAAACACCATGGGAATGTGGCCAAATTTCCGCAGCCCGCTCATCTGGGATGTGTTCGCCGTTTCGACGTACGCGACAGTCTCTGCACTCTTCTGGTTCGTAGGCTTGGTACCAGACCTTGCGACGTTGCGCGATCGGGCAAAGAACCGCACCGCAAAAATTATTTACGGAATGTTAGCGCTGGGGTGGCGCGGTTCAGCGCGTCACTGGCACAGGTATGAAACCGCTTATTTGTTACTGGCGGGACTCTCTACGCCGCTTGTGCTTTCGGTTCATACGGTCGTCAGTTTCGACTTCGCTGTCGCCAATCTTCCCGGTTGGCACGCGACAATCTTCCCGCCGTATTTCGTCGCCGGTGCCATTTACGCGGGCTTTGCAATGGTCTTGACCATCTCAATTCCGCTGAGAAAGTTTTATAAACTCGAAGACTTCATCACCATGCGCCATATTCGAAACATGGCGAAGATTATGCTTGCCACCGGTTTGATTGTGGCTTACGGCTATATGATGGAAGCTTTCATGGCTTGGTATAGCGGCAACGAATACGAGCGCTACATGATTTACAACCGCATGACGGGACCCTATTGGTGGGCGTACTGGTCGCTGATTTTGTGCAATGTGATCACCCCGGCGTTTTTATGGTCGCGCAAAATTCGAGGCAGCACGACAGCCTTATTTATCATTTCACTGATTGTCGGCGTAGGCATGTGGCTGGAGCGCTTCGTCATCATCGTCACGAGTTTGCATAGAGATTTCCTGCCGTCATCGTGGGGGATGTACACGCCTACCAGATACGATTGGATGATGTACGTAGGCACCATAGGGCTCTTTTCGGCGCTGATGTTCCTGTTCATTCGTTTCTTGCCGGTCATTTCAATCTTTGAAATGCGAACCCTTCTGCCGGAGTCGAAGGTTTCAGAGGAGCACACATAATTTGTAGAGACGGGCTTTCGCAGAGCTAACGGAAGCGAAAGTTTACCGAGAGAAAGTTATGGCAAAAAGACCTGATATTTACGGATTGGTAGCCGAGTTCGAGAACC
>JANMSG010000782.1:0-4124 GCA_031389065.1 Acidobacteriota bacterium
GTTCGATGTGGCGGTGTTTGCCGAGACCGACAAACCGCTTGAGGGCGTGACACCGTTGTACATCGAGAAGCATCGTCTGCGCAGCGGCAAGCAGGTGTTGACGGTTCGCACAAAGGAGAAGCCGGGACTTGTGGCGCTCGACCCGTTTCACAAGAGGATTGAGCGCAGCGCGGGGAATAACAGTTTGAAAATCGCTGCGCTGCCTATCACAAGGTCGAGATTGTCGCATTAGATATAGCCGCGCTTTACAGATACAGTAAACTCACTTCCTATGATCCAGAAGCTCCTGAACGGTGGCAATCCACACTAGCGGCAGGTCTTCGGGGAAACCACCTATCAGGCGCTTGCGGACGGCTTTCGCTTGAATCCAATTGTTTGTGCCATGATGTTAGCTTGTCGCGCGCAGTTTGAATGTAAGCGCCGCGCCAAAAACGCCGAGGGGTAATCCTTGCGGAATTAATTTTGCCTTTGATATGTTAGGCGAAGTAAGGGCGCGCAACCTCGTCCGCTTGGGCGCGGTAGTCAGCGATTTGCCCGGCGTCAGCCTGTGCCAGCGCGGCTTTAAGCCCGTCCGTATTCAAGTCCCGACAGTACGCTGGCGTACCCGGATGCTGCCGCCAAGAGTCGGCGAGCGTCCTGGCGTCGATCCCGTCAAAGCCAAGCGCGTCGATCAGACCCAGCACCAGCTCTTTGGCGCGCGGATCGTCCCCGGCGACGGAGAGGCAGATGCGCCCCGGTGTGCCAGCCGGAACGCCGCGCGTGGCCAGGCTGTCAGCGACGATGTTGTTAAATGCCTTGACCACAGGGCGACCGAGCACCCGCGCCACCCACTCGCTGTCGGTCAAGCCACCATCAATCTCGGCGATGTGACCGTCGCGCGATGGGTAGTAGTTCCCCGTGTCAACAACCACAGCCGACGTTGCGGCCAAGATGGCGCGCGGCAATTGTGGCACCGCTGTCTCAGGGACTGCGATGATGACCACATCCTGCGCGCGAGCGGCCTGCTCCACCGGCGCTGCGGTCGCGCCGGTTTCTGCGGCCACCGCAGCTAACTAGGCGGGGCCGCGCGAGTTGGCAATCAATACTTGGTGTCCGAGTGCCGTGAGGTGCCGCGCGAGAGTGCTGCCGATGTTACCCGAACCGATGATGCCAATGTCCATATTCACTTTCCCTCCCGTAGAACTATCATAAATCAGCCCAGGTGAAATTCACGATGGAAAGCAGCGGTTGAGCGCCAGCAACCACTTCGGGTTTCCTTGCAGCCGGACGCGGCGCGTGACGAGCGCCCACAAAAGATTCCGTTCGCCTGCCAGAAATCCAAGCCAGGTTTCCGAATCGGCAATGACCTTGATGTTCGGCTTGCCGAGCAGGCTGTTCTCGACGGTCAGTTTTCCTGCGCGAATCGTCACTGTTGCCTCGGCTGACTCGTTGCCGGTGAAAACGAAATGATAAGTGGCGTCCAGTTTGCCAGCGGCATAACGTTGAAACGAAAGCGGCATTCCAAACAATAGGTTGGCGATGCTTCGCGGACGCAGCGAACTGCGCACCTGGCGCACGGTCTTGTGCGGATAACGCTTCTGCACGTGCGTCTCAGCGTCCGAGCCGCGCACGACATACACTGGCTCGCGCTTCGCCTGCAACGGGCGCATCACATCATCGGCAAAATCCTTCTTCGATGCGACGTAAGGCCCGATCACGTCTTCGCCTGCCGGACACACCGCCAGGCAATACGCGGCCTTGTAATTCGGCCCGAAGCCGAGGCTTTGCCACATCGAAACGCTTTCCGAATCCTTCACGCGCTGCCGGTAATCCTTTCCATCGCGGCTGTCAGCGATGTTCTCAGCCCAGTCGGCAAACCCGCCCATGAACTCGCGGTAATTGTGCGTGTAGCACGAGGAGAAATTGAACGCGCCGTCCGCGCCAATCGCGCCGACCGGACACGCGGCCACGCACAATTTACATTCCAGGCACGGGTTGTAATCGAGTTCTTGTGAATACGCGCTGATCTCTGCGCCAACGAGAACCGTGCCGAGCAAAATGAAATTCCCGAAGCGCGGATGAATCACGTTGCGATGAATGCCCATGCGACCCAGCCCCGCCGCGACCGCGACCGGCTTGTGCGCCACCGTCCAGATCCGCTCGGTCATCCAGCGGTCGGCCTCCATCGGAAACCCCATCGGCGGATTCAGCGCGCGAATTCCCGCGCGTTCCAATGCCGCCGTAATGCGTCGCGCCACGTCGTTGACCTCGTCGCCCGTGTGATGAAATTCCAGATTCGCGACCGAGCGCGCAGGGTTGCGAATATTGTCGCGATTCATCCGCAGCACAAAACTGATGAGACTGCGAGTGTGTGGAAAAGCGCGCTGAATGTGCGGTCGTTCCTCTGCCAAAGCCGGACGGTCAATTTCCAAAAAGCCGACATCATCCGCACCTGCGTCGAGACACAACTGCCGCAGCCAAGCAGCATCCAGTGGTTCGGATGTTTTCTGTAGCGCGAGTCTTTGCTGATGCGCTTTGACCGTGGGATGTTCCTTGAATGGTGTGTTCATAAAATCAGTCCAGTTGAAATTGCTTGCGAAAACTCTTGTCGAACATGCCAGCGGGAACAAAGCGGCGCAGTCGGCTCAAGGCGACGCCCTTGCCCACAGGATAACGCAGCCGCGGCGATTTCACGGTCACGGCATGGCAAACCGCTTCTGCCACGGTGCGCGGATCGTCTCCGTGTTGGATGCCTTCTTCAACCGCCTCTCTCACCCGCTTTCGTTGAACGGCATAGTCTTTGAGAGCAATCTGGGCGTCCCTTCCGCTGTGGCTGATATTGCTTTTGGTGAACGCTGGCTCGACCAACACGGCACGCACCCCAAAGCTCCTGACTTCGTGGTCCAGCGACTCGGTGTATCCTTCCAATGCGTGTTTGCTCGCGGAATACATTCCCATATAAGGTGCGGGAAGAAAGCCCACCACAGAACTGATGTTGACGATGCGCCCATAGCCGCCCTCGCGCATTCCCGGCAGAACGGCTGTCGTCACGCGCAGCACCCCGAAGAAATTGGTTTCAAACTGCTGCCGGGCCTCCTCAATGCTCGTCTCTTCCAGTGCTCCCGTGAGGCCATATCCGGCGTTGTTGACCGCGTAGTGGATTGGACCGGCTTTTCCCACAATGTTTTGAATTGCCTCGGTCACGCTGGCGTCATCGGTCACATCCATGCGGACGATTTCGACGCCGCGAATTGGATCCGCGGATTGCGGGTCGCGCGCCGTGCCGAACACACGTGCGCCTCGTTCCGCCAGTAACCGTGCGATTTCCCGTCCAATACCGGAGGAAGCCCCGGTGACTAATGTTGTTTTGTTTGTTAGTGAAGTGTGCATATACACAGTTTAATCTCCAGTTTATCGCCTTTAGGGGCATTCAGGGTTATTTGTTGAGGGCCAGCGCCGCAGTTTCGAGGTCGGAGAGTATGGCGGACCAACGTCGTTCACCAAGAGTTTTGACCACGGCACTCTGAGCGGATCGCCAGGCCGGCATGGATTCCTCAATTTTCTTTCGGCCTTTGGCTGTAATTGACAGTTCCACCCGCCCACCGCGCCCGCCGCCGACGGCCTGCGCCCAACCATCGCGCTGCAATGGCCGGAGATTTCGCACGAGCGTCGTGCGCTCCAGCCCCAGCCAATCGCTTAATTCCGCCATGGTCCAACTTTCCTTTGCATTCAATGCCAGCAAAATCGACCCCTGCGTGGGGCGGATTCCATGCCGCCGCATTTCCGCGTCAAAAAATTGCGTCACCGCTCGCGTCACCCAACGCAAGTTGAAGCACACGCAGTTCTCTATCGCCGACATATCCAGTTCTTTAGACATCTTGGAGTGTATATACACTCATTGATCTGATTTGTCAAGCAGATGCTTGACTGGCACTGGAGGTTCACGCCTTCGCGTAAACCTCAGCGCCCGTCGCCGTGAAAATCGCGTTGTGTTAATCCTGGGTCATTTCTTCCGTTTACTTACATTGACAGACAAACATCAAAAACAACCTACACCTGGTGATCTATGTTGAATCTGACCGGAATATCGAAAACCTATCCAGGCGGGGTGCAGGCGCTGCAGGATATCCATCTGGAGGTGCCCA
>JANMSG010000839.1:0-15768 GCA_031389065.1 Acidobacteriota bacterium
TGCGTTCGCCTTATAATTTTCAATCCAGTTTGGGCATTGAACGACAACTGAATAAATCACTGACGGCAACAGCAAATTATATACATACACGAGGTATCAAGCTATTTCGCTCGCGAAATCTGAATGCACCACGCCTGCCCGATATTCAACCGCCTGATCCGACCATAGGCGTTTTGCGTTCGGTAGAATCATCAGCTCATTCACAGGCTCATGCGTTGGAGTTGATGTTACGAGGCAAGCTCAGCCGCTTCTTTTCCGGGACGGCTCAATACACTCTGGGACGAGCTTACAACAATGCCTCTGGCATCAATTCACTGCCGGCAGATAATTATAATTTAGCAGGTGAATGGTCGCGGGCTGAGTTTGACGAGCGCCATCGCTTCAATTTATTGGGTGCTATCGAAGCGGGGGATTGGTTTAATTTGGGACTGACGCTTTCCCTCACCTCCGGCCGTCCCTATAGCCTGACGACCGGGCGCGATGACAATCGTGATCGCCTTGCCAACGACCGCCCACTTGGTGTGCGACGCAACAGTTTGCAAGGACCCGGAGCGGCGACGCTTGATGTGCGCTGGTCTAAAGAGTTTGAGCTGAAAGAAACCAAGAAGGACGAAGGACCAACGATTACCATCGGAATAGATGCTTTTAATGTGCTCAATCGAACAAATTATGCGGGCTTTGTTGGTAATCTCAGCTCGCCGTTTTTTGGTTTGCCAGTCGCAGCCAGGCCTGCTCGGCGCATGCAATTTTCGTTGGGCTTTAGTTTTTAAGTGATTGGATGAGCGGTCGCTGCCTTCTCAAAGGCTCCCGCCGTTCACCTTCTGTTCATCATTCGCCAGATAGAATATTCAATGATTGCTTTGGCGCTCCATATGACCAGAAATGACAGGAGCAATCGGCAAGTTGAACTACTGATCTGGTCTATAGATTCATACGATTCAATAATCAGCAAGCGCAGGAAAACAAACCGAAATCTGCTATCAGGGGAGGACATCGCCTGTAAAAAGCAAGATTCAATTCATAATGAGGATGTGCAAAATGAAAGAAAAGAAAAGCAACTTAATTACCCGGCGACAGGCGATTGTGTCTATCGCGACGATTTCCGCAGGGGCTTTTATCCAGCCCTCTTCGATCTTCGGTGCCGAGCCTGTCAAGAATAAATTCAGGTTCGCTGTCATTGGCGATTGGGGCACTGGCGACTCTGATGGCATCGGCATCGCCGAGAAGATGCTTACTACTCATAAACGTGCGCCATTTGATTGGATTGTCGCAGCCGGCGACAATATCTACCCGAACGGCAGCGGGCGCTATTTCGCCAAACATATCGAACAGCCCTTTGCAGGGATTATCAAAGATCGCGTGCCGTTCTATGCTGTGCTTGGCAACCACGATGTTGACGAAGGACGGCAAGATCAATGCCAGTACCCACTCTTTAATATGGGTGGGAATAATTATTATACGGTGAAGAAGGGTGATGGGCTGACAGAGCTTTTTATGCTCGACTCGACAGATTTTGATTCCACACAAGCGCATTGGCTTGAGAATTCTTTACGCACTTCAACCGCCAAATGGAAAATTGCCGTATTACATCATCCGCCCTATTCATCCGGCAAAAAACATGGTTCAGCTTTTGGTTTGAGGAAACTGCTTGAGCCGCTGTTTACCCGTTACGGGGTACAGATCGTTTTCACCGGGCACGATCATATATACGAACGCACGAAACCGCAGCAAGGCATACAGTATTTTGTGACTGGCGCCGGAGGCAAGACCCGTCGCGGCGATGTGGATATGAAGAGCGAGTTCAGACAGGTGAGCTATGACGAAGATAACCACTTTATGCTTATCGAGGTCGAGGATCAGCAAGTAAGCTTTCAAGCAATCAGTGAGTCTGGATCTATAGTTGATAGTGGATCAATCATTCAATCTTGAAGTCATCAAGTAACTAAGCCTGTTAAAACAGTTTTGAGTACAGCCACATAGGCGTCGGGAATCAGGTCTGCGGTAAAGCCGAAGAAACAGAACCGAAGATATAAATTTGTGCCCTGCAAGGCGCGGAGGACATTGCCTCCAACTCTTGCAGGGCATTCATATTTTGATTCGCTAGACATGACAATATGTGTATAGTTCATTGAGGTCGAATCCAAGTCGTTACTACGATTTGATCTTAATGGTCTCAACGACAAAATTTTTTGCCTGTGAGCGAAACCTGAAAGGGATTACAAAACAATGAAACGTAGAAAATTTTTACAGTGTAGTGTAATCGGTGGGGCGATGGTTGTTGCAAATCCCAGCTCATCAATGGCAAAAGATAACATCAAAGGCGAATCTTCCATTATCGTACAAGCTTTCGAGTTTGAAGAAATTACCATCGCCCAACTGCAAGATGGAATGAAGGCAGGCAAATACTCAGCACGTTCTATCACTGAAAAGTATTTGTCGCGCATCGAAGCGATTGATAAGAAAACCGTCAATGCCATCATTGAACTCAATCCCGACGCTTTTGCCAATGCCGATGCGCTCGACAAGGAGCGAAAAGAGAAAGGCGCGCGCGGTCCCCTTCATGGCATTCCTGTTTTAATCAAAGACAACATAGATACTGCCGACAAGATGAAGACTTCTGCAGGGTCGCTTGCTCTTGCCGACTCGATACCGCTCAAAGATTCGTTCGTCGCGCAAAAATTACGTGCAGCGGGCGCGGTGATTTTAGGCAAAACCAATCTCAGCGAATGGGCAAACATTCGTTCGACACATTCGACAAGCGGCTGGAGTGCGCGCGGAGGCTTAACGCGAAACCCCTATGCTTTAGACCGTAACGCTTGCGGGTCAAGCTCCGGCACGGGCGCAGCGATTTCGGCAAATCTGGCATGCATCGGCATCGGCACGGAAACCGACGGCTCTATCGTCTGCCCTTCCAACGCGAATTCCCTGGTGGGACTCAAACCGACATTAGGATTGGTCAGCCGTTCAGGTATTATCCCTATCGCGCACAGTCAAGATACAGCGGGACCGATGTGTCGCACGGTTGCCGATGCAGCGGCCTTGTTAAGCGCGCTCACTGGCGTTGATCCGCGAGACAAAGCTACAAGCGCAAGTCGCGGAAAAGCCCTGACCGACTACACAAAGTTTTTAGACCCCAACGGACTCAAAGGCGCGAGAATCGGTGTGGCGCGAAAGTTTTTCGGCTTCAGCGATAGGGTTGATAAGTTGATGAACGAGGCGATTGATGTGATGAAACGGCAAGGCGCTGTCATCGTTGACCCCGCAGAGGTACCCAATACGGACAAGTATGGCGATTCGGAATTAGAAGTTTTGCTCTATGAGTTGAAAGCCGATTTGAATGCTTATCTGACATCGCTCGGTTCGAAAGCGCAGGTGAAATCTTTGAAAGAGATCATTGAGTTTAACGAAAAGAACCGTGCCACAGAGATGCCATTTTTCGGTCAGGAGCATTTCATTAAAGCACAGGAAAAAGGACCACTGACCAGCAAAGCATACTTGAATGCGCTGGCAAAAAATCATCGCCTATCAAGAGTCGAAGGGATTGATGCGGTGATGATTAAGTATAAGCTTGACGCCATCGTTGCACCGACGGGCGGAACACCTTGGGTTACGGACTTGGTGAACGGGGATCATTTTTCAGGCGGATTTTCGTCCGCAGCGGCGGTCGCTGGTTACCCGCACATCACCGTTCCGGCTGGCTATATATTCGGACTACCAATTGGCATTTCGATTTTCGGCAGAGCTTGGAGTGAAGCTGTACTGATAAAAATTGCCTACGCCTACGAACAAGCTACCAAGCATCGCAAGCCGCCACAGTTTTTGCCAACGGCGAATTTACAGCCTTAGAAGGGGTAGAGTAGTGGGGTAATCGTGTGTGGTTGTCCATACGGCAAGAAATGGGGGAAGGAAAGAACCCGCGGAGCGGGTGACAGCATAAAGCCCAGTGTGAAGCAAAGCGAAACGCTGGGTCAGAAAGTCTCCAAACCCGCTAGCCCGTGAAACGGGTGATAGATCGGTTGAGGAAAATCTATCACCCATTTCACGGGCTCGGAGAGATCGAATTGGTTTCACCCTCCGCGCTCACGCACGGGGCTTTATGCTTACGCCCGCATTCGCGGGCTAAGGATGAGCCACAAGGCATTACCCTACTATTAGAGGGCGAGTATTTTTCTGTTGAGAAAAAATGGATAAACGACGAATCAAGACACTACTACTTGGTGATTTTTCTGTGAAACGGATTGTGCGTTCAATGCTCTTAATACCGCTATTGATCTATGTTTTTCTATTCTTTTTTGGGCTCTTTTTTTCCGAACGATTAATTTTTCAGCCGCATCCGTCAAGCTACAAAGACACGGAAAATATCTTGAAGCTTACTTCAAAAAACGGCATGCAAATATCGGCAGTCTATTTGCCAAATGCAAAAGCCAAATATACGATTTTATATAGTCACGGCAATGCTGAAGACTTAGGCGATGACCAACATGACTTTGAATATCTTAGAGATTTGGGGTTCAGTGTTTTCGCCTACGATTATCAAGGTTATGGAACCAGTCAAGGCGAGCCGTCAGAGAGCAATGCTTATGAAGATGTTGAGGCGGCTTATAATTATTTAACAGAGAAGCTTGGCGTCCCCGCCGAAAATATTATTGCATACGGGCATTCTTTAGGTGGAGCAATGGCGATTGACATCGCTGCAAAAAAACCTCTTGCCGGATTGATTGTAGAGAGTTCTTTCACCACCGCTTTTCGGGTTCTGACGCGAATATCAATCCTTCCCTTCGACAAATTTCGCAGCATAGATAAAATGCAAACCGTGAAATGTCCGGTTTTAGTCGTTCATGGAATGCAAGACAATACGATTGCTGTTGGACATGGAAAAGCGCTTTTTGATAGCGCTGTCGGACCCAAACAAATGATTCTTGTAGAGCAGGCGGGTCACGTAAGTGCCAGAATGTTTGCCCCAAAACGATTCCTCGCAGCCTTGCAAGAGCTTGGTTTTTTGGCGCAATGATTTTGGTATTTTGCAGCCTGACACGGAAGGTTTTCGAATCGCGCAAATGGTAGCCTGAAATTTTTATGAATTGCCATTCAACCAAAATTGCAAACCTTGCATCGAAAGTCCCGACTCTTTACAAGACTGTGTTGGCTGTTGTAGGCTGAATCAGGTGTTTACGCTCTCAGCGATTATCTTTACAAACAAATTTTAAGAGGCGTTATGGATACGATCAAAGCATTAACCGGCAAATTATCTTTTGAGCCCAATTGGTTTCGAAATTTCTTCCGCCGCTACACCTTTCTTTCCTTGCTGGTTCTTTCCATCATCGCGGGATTGATGTTTGGCGCGACCGTAGCCTATCAGGCAAGTATGACGCAAGAGGCGAAAGAAGTTGCGGGGCTTGCCAATTATCGCCCGAATCTGGTCACACGGGTATTTGCTGACGACGGCAAGACTGTAATTGGTGAATTTTCGCTCGAACGTCGCATCCCTGTAGCCTATGACCAGATTCCTGATCATTTGAAGAATGCCATCCTGGCCATCGAAGACGACAGATTTTATCAACATATCGGCTTTGATCCGATTCGTGTGGTTTCTGCCGCGCTCAAAAACGTCGGCTCCGGGCGCAGACCGGAAGGCGCTTCGACGCTGACGCAGCAGGTTGCCCGCGATCTGTTTTTTACACCTGAGCAAACCTACACGCGAAAGGTTCGAGAGATTCTTGCCGCCCTACAGATCGAACGGTATTACTCCAAAGAGCAAATTCTTGAAATGTACTGCAATCAGATTTTCTTAGGCGCTGGCTCTTATGGGTTTGAAGCTGCCGCCCAGTATTATTTTTCAAAATCAATTAAAAATTTGACTCTTGAAGAGTGCGCGCTGCTGGCAGGTTTGCCGAAAGCTCCGAGTCAATATGCTCCAACGCGCGATGAAAAGGCTGCAACTGACCGTCGCAATGTTGTGCTCTATCGCATGCATGTCGTCGGTTACATCAGCGATGAAGAATATAACCGCGCGAAAAACGCTAAGATCGTTTTGAACATCAGCCCCCAGCAGCAGAACAACAACAATATGTATGGCTACTTTGTCGAAGAGGTGCGGCAAGAGTCCGAAGACAGTTTCGGCACCGACCAGACCTTGAAGGGCGGCATGAACATCTACACAACTCTTGACGCAAAAGCCCAGCGTGATGCGGTTCGCGCTGTGCGCAGAGGGGTTCACGCCTACGAAGATCGTCACGGCAAAAAATGGCGCGGCAAGTTAGTAAATATTTTCGACAACAAATTGGCTCACGATATCAATAATTATTCTCACGCTGATTGGTTAGGCGATTATTTAGAAGGCGAATACATCTTCGGACTCATCACCTATGTTGGTCCTGCCACAGCCGATGTAATCTTTGGCGAATACAAAGCAAACCTTACCGAAGCCAATACCAAGTGGGCGGGCGGATCCCCTGGAAAGCTTTTTAAGAAAGGTGATCTGGCGGTTTTTAAAGTCAACAAAATTGATAAAGTAACCAAAAAATTGGAAGTGACACTTGACCAAATTCCTGCTGTTGACGGGGCGCTTTTATGTTTAGACTCGAAGACCGGCGACATCAAGGCGATGGTTGGCGGGTATGACTTCTCTACGAGGAAATTTAACAATGCCACGCAGGCAGAGCGTCAGACAGGGTCTTGCTTCAAGCCGTTTATTTATGCGGCGGCTGTCGAAAATGGCTACACGCCTGAAACGGTTGTCAGCGCGGAACCCTTTACGGATAAAGCAACAGGTTGGTCGCCCAGCAATTATGATGGCGGTTCCGGTGGCGGTTCGATAACTTTGGCGGGTGGGCTTCAGAAATCGCTCAACATCGTAGCCGTGAGATTGCTTTCGATGGTAGGCGTTGATAAAGGCGCAGAGATCGTTAAGCGCTTTGGATTATCGAATCCTATGAAGCGTGTTTTGCCATCGGCGCTCGGCGCAACCGAAGAACCCTTGATTGATATGGTAAGTGGATATTCGGTGTTTTCAAATCAAGGTGTACGAGTTAAACCGCACCTCATTAAACAGGTCACTGATGCAGACGGTAACGTGAAACCTGGGTGGCAAGCCCAAGCTGAATCATACAAAGTCATTTCTCCTTATGTTGCGGCTCAAATGCAGGAGATGATGCGCGGCGTAGTCACAGGCGGAACTGCGACGGCAATTGGCGGCAGCAAAGAATTGGCCAATCGCATGATTTGCGGGAAGACCGGAACGGTGAATGATTTTACAGATGCCTGGTTCATAGGCTACACCCCCACCTACACGACAGGCGTCTGGATCGGGTATCCGGGATTGAAAAAGAGTATGGGGCAGGGTGAAGCGGGGGGGGTTGCGGCTTTGCCTATGTGGATTCGCTTCATGGAAAAATTCCTGGTTGGCAAACCCAATGATAAATTCTCTAAAGCTCCGGGTCCTGACAAAGAGATTATAGCCAAACGCGCCGAAGCCCAGAGAGTTCTGCGTAAAGCTCAAGAGGAAGAAGCAGCAAGCAAATCTTCAGATGAGACAGCCGATGACGCAAAGAACGCGGTTCAAGAGGAAGAACCGCCGAAACCATCTGAGCGCGAAAAACGTGTGCCCAGGATGGAAGAGCTTGAACCCGGTGAGAAGCCTAGAAAGATAGATCGCGAAGAACGCCCAAGACCGAAAGAGCCGGTTAAGCAGGAAGACAAGGAGCCTGAAAAAAAGAAGCGCGGCAAAAACGGCTAATCCGATTTTAGATTTTGGATACTGGATTTCCAGAAATTTGGCAGGTGTCAGAAAGCCATTTCGAATAGTGAATCCAAGATAGCATTTGACAGAAATCTAAAATCCAAAATCCAAAATCCATAATCCTAATGATGCCACTGTTACTCTTCATAGTTTTGATTATTGCCGTAGTGATTTGGTGGTCGCGAAGCAAAAATATTTTGAGCTACAACGAGCGACAGTATTTGAAACGTCGCGGCTATGCTGCGGACGAAAATCTTGAACCCGGCCCGCCTGTTGATAAAAATGCCAGACTCTTCACGGCAATCGAATCGCTTACTGATTTATCTCCCTATTCGCGTCAGCGAGCCGCGCAAGACTTGGCGCAAATGTGCGAAGAAGGTCAACGCCATACCTTGATGTTTTTCCCGTTACTTGATGCTTTGAATGACAGTGATGCGTCGGTTCGCAGCGCCGTTGCGAGTGCGTTAGGTAAACTAGAAGATGGGCGAGCAATTGCTGCGTTGAAAGAGCGATTAACGCTTGACGATTCAATCCAAGTCATTCCTTCTTTGCGAAAGGCTTTAGAGAGGCTGGAGCAGATGGAGAAGTAAATAAATTGCAAAATAGGCGCGCGCTTCTGAAGTCTGGACATTTTATGAAAATGAGTTGGGAAGCACTGAAGGTGCGAAATTCAACAGCCCAGCGCAACGCGCTGGGTCACCATTTGAGTTGTTTTTCCAAGCCCTGAAAGGGCGAAATACCTTGTTTCGCCCTTTCAGGGCTTGGGACTGACTCGCCGCATTCCCCCAGCGCGCTGCGCTGGGCTATCGAATGGCGCTCTTTCAGTGCTCAATCAATTGGACAAATAAAATGTGTCCAGACTTCAGGCGCGCCTTTACTCTCTGCTTTCCAGACTATTTCTCGCATCGCTCAACCCTCAACGATTCGGAACTTGCCAATCTATTTCAGCCTTGCCTAAATCTTTCAATGCTTTGTTAACCTGAGAAAAAGGACGACTGCCAAAGAATTTTTTCGCTGATAGAGGCGATGGATGCGCGCCTTTTACGATAATGTGTCGCGCCGTGTCAATGAGTGAAATCTTTTTCTGTGCGGCGTTTCCCCAAAGAAGAAATACGACCGGGCTATCTTTTTCATTGACCTTTTGAATCACCGCATCCGTGAAAATCTCCCAACCGTTGCCTCTATGTGAAAATGCCTGTCGCTGGCGCACTGTCAACACTGCGTTGAGCATCAGGATTCCTTGTTTCGCCCAATCAATAAGATAGCCATTATTCGGAATGCTGCAACCACAATCATCTTTTAGCTCTTTATAAATATTGCGTAGAGAGGGTGGTATGGGCACACTCGGAAGAACGGAAAAGCATAATCCATGGGCTTGATTCCTGCCAATATAAGGGTCTTGACCAAGCAACAACACATTGACTGAATCGTAAGGTGTGAGAGTAAAGGCAGAAAAAACGTCTTTTTCCGGGGGGAAAATGCCATCTGGAAAATCTTGTCTTTCTTGATCAATAAAGGCTTCCAGCTTTTTGAAATAAGCTTTGTTAAATTCATCCCCGATAACCTTTTTCCAGTCTTTCGGAATTTCTATGTTCATAAATTTTCCTACCCCGTTGTCGCCTTCTGCTTTCCTGAGATTATGATATAACTCCAACCCTGTGAACAAACAGAAATAAAACAAAAATCAGCGTCCATGCTTGTGCAGATGCGAAAGTTGATGTAGGGTTTTCCGCCATGTAAAATTGCAAGACAGAGGCGTCCTGAGTAAAGTTGTTGGTTTATAGGCGTCCCCTCTCGAAAGAAAATTAAAGGACAAGGAACAGATCAACAATGTCTCAAAATCAACCCGGCTCATTAACATCTACGGATAAGCCTGCGATCTCAGCCGCAACCGTTTCAACATCCAAAATCTGGCAGGTCATTGCCGCCTCGGCTGTTGGAACAATGATCGAGTGGTACGACTTTTACATTTTTGGCAGCCTCGCGACAACCATCGCCCCGCTCTTTTATCCGCCTGGCGATGAAACATTTGCCCGCATCGCCTACCTTTCTACATTCGCTGTAGGATTTGTCGTCCGCCCATTCGGCGCGCTCTTCTTCGGGCGCATAGGCGATCTGGTAGGGAGGAAATA
This sequence comes from Acidobacteriota bacterium, assembly GCA_031389065.1. GTDB lineage: Bacteria > Acidobacteriota > Blastocatellia > UBA7656 > UBA7656 > JACQDB01. The sequence goes on from JANMSG010000839.1 coordinate 9,871, forward strand.
TGCCTTCCTCGTCACGCTACTAATTATGGGCGGCGCGACGGCGCTCATCGGATTCCTGCCGACTTATGCCACGATAGGAATTGCCGCGCCGATCATTCTTCTCTTGATTCGCATCATGCAGGGTCTGGCGCTTGGCGGCGAATATGGTGGCGCTGCCGTTTACGTTGCTGAACATGTGCCTGACAAAAAACGTGGCTTCTACACGAGTTTTATTCAAATCACGGCGACCTTAGGGCTGTTTGTATCGCTTGCCGTTATTTTGATGGTGCAGAACGCCTTGAGCAAAGAAGCCTTCAAGGCTTGGGGGTGGCGCGTTCCATTTCTAATTTCTATCTTCCTGGTTGGCGTTTCGCTCTATATTCGTTTACGTATGAAAGAGTCGCCCATCTTTCAGCACATTAAAAGTTCCGGGATGACATCTGCGAAACCGCTGAAAGAAGCATTCACGCAATGGGGAAATCTCAAACTTGTATTGATTTCGTTATTTGGCGCAACCGCCGGACAAGGTGTCGTATGGTACACAGGACAGTTTTACGCGCTGTTTTATTTACAGACGATTCTCAATGTAAACGCTACGTCGGCAAATTATATTATTGCCATTGCGCTACTTTTAGGTATGCCGTTCTTTGTTCTTTTTGGCGCACTCTCTGACCGGCTCGGTCGCAAACGAATTATGATGGTGGGCTGTTTGCTTGCGGCCATTTCTTATATACCGATCTACAAAGCGATGCAGGCAGCAGCAGGCTCAAATGTAGTAACCACCGCGTCACAGACGAACCCTGTAACGGGCGCTATCAGTCTAGTACCGCAAACCCTTGTGGGAGATGCGCTACAGCCTGCCAGTGAGGTTCTCCTATACACGGACTTCGGTAGTTTAATTAGCAATCCAATCGCCTGGAAGCTTATACTACTGGTCTTCATACAGGTTATTTTTGTGACGATGGTTTATGGTCCGATCGCCGCATATCTGGTGGAAGCTTTCCCTGCGAAGATTCGCTATACGGCGCTTTCTCTACCTTATCACATTGGCAATGGAGTCTTCGGAGGATTGCTGCCGGTCATAGGACTATCGGTAATCGCACAAACCGGAAATATCTACGCAGGTTTGTATTACCCGATAGCCATAGCTTTCGCAACTTTTATTATCGGCTCATTTTTTCTCAAAGAAACGCATAGCGTACTGATTTGGGAGGAGTTAGAAACCAAAAAAGATGGACAGGTGATTAGCGATATCGAGGGACCTGTTTAATCAACTGGGGGTTGAATAAACGAAAATTATTATTTCAACTCTAAGCACTTTGAAAGAAAAATAAGGAGATAATTCAATGAAACTAGAAAGCATTCTGTTACCCGTTTGCTGCCTTGCATTATTTGCTTCATTGGCTGGCAGAACCGTAGAATCAGGTGTAGAAAATGCGTCAGCGTTTCCCCCTTTGTCTTCTAAAATCCAGGTTTCTCAAGAGGGTGATAAATTAGTCTATGCGGACTTTGAGACCGTAAAAGATAATCGCGTCGTAAGTAACCGTGGCGGTTATGTGCAGGTGTTTGGATATCAGCAACATGACACTCGTCCCAGCCGTTACAAAGGGCAAGAAGGAACCAATGCCCCTGAACTTGTCAGGCTACGGAAAGATGATCCGAACAGAGCTGCCGCCTTTGACTTTGAATTGCCGCCCTTGAATGAATATGCTGGCGTCACACTTGAAGTCCATGGACAGGCAGATAAAGATGGTAAGGTTATTGCCGATGATGTGAGCCGCTTTAAATATGTGACCTTGCAGATTTATGTCACAGGCGTTTCCTATATGAAAATTGAATTCATCAGCAAAGGCAACGGTATAGAAATGTCTGGCGGCTACCCGGAGTCCACATTCAAAGTTACTCCTGCGCTTAATACTTATAAGATAGCCCTCAGCTCGATTGCACAGCCGACCTGGACAGACCAAAGAATCAATCCGAAAGAGGTGTTGAAGAAATTGACATCTTTGAATCTGGTAGCATTTTGCAGCAAATGTGCGCTTACAAAAGGGACCGTTGTCGTAGATAATATAATCTTTCAAAATTGATTGGTTGGTTGTTTGTCAGCCAGTAGAGGGCAACGAGGTAGCCGTTAGGCAAAAGGGAAAGCCCTTCGCAGCCACAAGCTTTGCTTTGTTGAAATATCCAACAGCTATTGCCTGGATGCAAATAGTAAGAATTATTGAACCAGTAAATTGGCAGAAAAGGCGTTGTTTAAAATAGACGGTCTCACAATTTATTTTCGCCGCGCCAATAGTATTTGAACGCCATTTTCGCAAGCTTCCAAACTTTGCCCCATTCGATTTCGCCTGCTTCGCCGCGCATCTGTTTGATTAACAACTCGCGCAGGTAACGCCCTTCGCGCTTGAACATAAAACCTTTTGCGTAGGGTCTTGCGACTTCAAAGAAATTAAAATTCGGGTCAACCAGAGTGCCTATGCCTTCGAGCGTCATAATGGCGCGAACGATGTAGGTGAAATTCGCTGGGATGCGAAAAGGGAATTCGTAAATGACTTTGGCTAAATCGAAAGTCAGTTCTTTGAAGTTCACCTCTTTCAATTTCAAGCTCAAGTATCTGTCGAACAAACCTTGAATGATCGGTTTGAATTTTTCTTCATCTTCTTTTTTCAACTCTATGAAACCGAGTCGAATCATATCGTCTACCAAGCCCTCAACGTCGCGTTCCACGACATGGAAAAAGGCGCTGATGAGTTGCGATTGCATATCCATCGAAAGACGACCCACCATACCGAAATCGAAGAAAGCCAATTGCCCATTGCTCATTACGCGCAAGTTGCCGGGATGCGGGTCGGCGTGAAAGAAGCCATCTTCCAGAAGTTGTTTCAAATAGGTTCGCGCCAGTAGCTTGACGACTTCAGGGGGAACGTGGCCGGCCGCTTCGAGTGCTTCAATGTCTGTAACTTTGAGTCCTTCGATGAACTCCATAACGATCAATCGTTTGGTTGAAAAGATGGAATAGATGTGCGGCACATAGACATCACGCCAATCCGTGAAGTTTTTTCTGAAGATTTCGGCATTGCGGACTTCTTGCAAATAGTCCATCTCTTCGCCAATCGTGGAGCGGAATTCATTTAGCGTGCCGTTCCAATCAAGCCCGCGAATCAAATTCGGATAACGCTCAAGCTTTCGTACGAGGCGACGAAGAACAGTTATATCGAAATCAATTTGCCCGGCGATATTCGGGCGTTGAACCTTAACGGCGACGATTTGTCCGGTTTGCAAAGTCGCTCGATAAACTTGCGCTAAGCTCGCAGCGGCAACAGGCGTATCGTCAAAGCTCCGGAAGATGGCTTCGATTTTCGCTTGAAGTTCCTGCTCAATGATGGCTCGCGCTTCAATGGTAGGAAATGGCGGCACCTGGTCTTGAAGCTGCGAAAGCTCCGAAATATATTCGACGGGCAAAAGGTCTGCGCGTGTGGTAAGCGTTTGACCAATTTTAATAAATGTCGGTCCCAACGGAAGAAGTTTATTTCTGAGTTTCGCGCCTTCTGCGTGAAGCGTTTCAGCGTCGGGTGTCAATTTCTGCAACCGCCAGTTCCGACGATTAACATAGAGGCGGGCTGCGAAAAAGAAGAAAGAGAAGAGAATTCTAAGCAATCGCAGATAGCCTTTAAAACCAATTCGAGGGTCAGAAGAGGTCTGTTCTATGGCTTGAGCTTTTGCGGGGGGAGGTTGAAGCGAATGAGGTGCCGCCGAATTCAAAATCTTGTTTTCAACAAGCTTTGCAGTTGATATCGCTTTATCTTCATTAGTTGAAGCGATGGTCGTTTCGGCATTGCCTCGCTTGAGTTCAATCGCGTTTGTCTTTTGCTCTTGCATCAAACCTCTATACGATTGTAATTCTACGGACGTTGCATATCAAACCATGATGGTCGTTCGAGTGTTGCCAGGCTCGAAAAGCGTAGTCGAAAGGATAACGGCGATGAAAACAGAAGCAGTTTCATGGAATGCCTGTGAGATGGTTGCTTTCAAGAGCCGGTAGAAATTGGCTTTTAAGGATCCCACGCAATGATAAAAAACAACATCTTAAGATCGTGGGTGGTGTCTCCTCCATGATAGCCATTCTAGTCCAGTACCGTAGAGACCCTTACTTGGTTATCTACCCCTTGAATCTCTTCCTTAAGTTTTACATCCAACCTTTTTGACGGCCGCTTACAACGCACGACTATGTTTATATTGGAAACCGGCTCTTGGCTGTATGCAAGGTAAATGTCCGCACGCCGCTGTCCGGACAAATCTTGCACGTCACCTACCACGCCCACAACCTCCTTCCACAAAAGCCCCTGAGTGGAGGGTGAGAGAGAGACTCGCTTGCCAATTGGATCGCTATCCGGGAAGAGCTTACGAGCCACACTATCACTTAAAATAATTACACCAGGAGTATCAGCATGATCTTGCTCAATGAAAGACCGTCCCTTCAACAGAGGCAATCTTACCGCATGAAAAAAATCGGGCGTTATTGCATTATAACGAATGGCAGGACTTGTCGTTGTAACTACTTCAGCAGAAAGTGTACGAGATTCATAAGAATTACTAAAAGGGAGAGAGTTGATAACACCGGCAGATTCCACTTGCGGTAAGGTGCGGATTCTTCGGAGCACTTGTTGGACGAAGCCTAGACGCTGCTGGGGCTCTGAGTACATGCCTGAAGAAAAGGTGATCTCCAGGAATATGACATTTTCCAAGTCTATACCGCGTAATCCGTCAGCCCCTTGCCGTGTAGCCTTCTCCAACGGCTCGCGCCGAGTCTGGATATCTTCGCTGGTCATTTTTGGAGTTTTACAGTGAGATGAGGTCGGCGACATCTCCTGGGTGTTCGTTGAAGCCTTTTCGGTAGTTTGGTATATGAACGAGCCAACCAAGGTGAAGGTCAAAATCGCTGTCAGGTGGATCAGTTTCAACGCTTGATTCATTTCAGATTCCTTTACGAATGGCAAGGTTATGATTATAGGGGTGGATAGTTGATTTTATCAGTGAAACGATTCGAAGTCACCGCTTTTCATTACAGGCAAGGCAACGGCGTTTCTTTTCCGGGATGTTATCCCAATGCTCATTCCCATCAATTCTTCAAGCCGGAAACGATTATGAAACTAGGTTTGGAGTGTTTTGATCCCCAGATAGGTCAACCTGATATTCGTGATTCGATGCGGTGTTTTCTCCACGCCCTTTGAAATCAGATTGCCGCTGATCAATCCCTCATCCTTCATAAAAAGCAGGTATTCCAGAATACTGCCATCCTCAAAGAGATGTTTCAGATGGTCGTTGCTAACGGGTAGAATACCTTGGCTCAGGCAAGTATTTATTTCCAGTAAAACTGTACGAATCAATTTTGCGTCGAACCTGCTCATAACTATTTCATTTCTCCCAAAGGGATTTGAACTGGGAATTCTTGAGATGCCTGACTCTTTAAAAAATACCACGGAAAGAATTCCATAGAATCGCCCGTTAGCATTTCGATGCTGCCGGCTTCTTTACAGCAATATCACGAAAGGAGCCAAGTTCTGTTATTTCGTTTGCGCAAAAGTCGTCTGTGTCGTCTCCTCCTTGAAAAGTTCCTTGGGTGCTCTGACATCCTTTGCCAGTCCCAGTACTTTGAGAAGTCCTATGACATACCAGCCAATGTCTATCTGCCACCAACGGCGTCCGAAGCGCGCGACATTTGCCTCTGAGTGATGATTCTTATGCCAGTTCTCTCCCCAGGCGCCCAATTGAAATGGCCCGAGCCACCAGATGTTACGACTGGAATCCACACCTTCTGGCAGACCTGGCGTCATATGCAGCAGGCTATTGACGAACATCTGGAAGTGGAGCGCATAAACCAATCGGATGGCACCCATCCAAAAGAATGCTTCCCATCCG
>JANMSG010000943.1:0-3835 GCA_031389065.1 Acidobacteriota bacterium
GGAAGCAGATCGGCATCCGGCCCGTCAAAGTTCTGGATCGGGTTGGTAACTAAATTGATCGAGGAGTCCGGCTTTTTAAAATTGTTAATGGCTGCGTCTGGAGTGACCTTTGTGCCGTTTAACTGCTTGACTCTTTTTTCATTGGTAAGGTTCTTGGCTGCCATTTTATCTTTGAACTTTGCCTGCGCTTCAGGAGAAAGAGATTCGGGTTTCAAATCTCTAAACGCAGGTGTCACATGGAAATGTGCGGCACGTGAAGAATAAGGCGTAAGCGACGTTGGCGGTGTCTTACCCCCTACAACTTTTTGCGGCGTCCCGCCGGCAAGAAACACCGTGGGAATTAATACGAAAAGAGCCAGCGTTAACACTGATATGGACAAGAATACATTTCTTACCGTCCCTTTTCCAGAACCAGCCCCAGCGCGGGGTTGCCTCATAAGCAGACGATCTATAACTGAGCGAGCAACTTTTTTCATGAAATCTCTGTCCTCCAAAATTTATTACACTTTTACAGAAGAGCCTTTTATTCGGTTCGCTAGAGGCTCTAACGACTTAGTTCGAATGATGAATGATAAAGCTGCTCAGTAACCGCGCTACCTATGAGGCCACCACACAAAACCTAAATAACAGTCTGTAGGAATTTGTTATGTTTAAGTTTTATTTGGGGAGTCATTTATTGACCAATTGGCTGAAGCAGTTACTTACCGCAGCTTCGAGCAAGGCGAATACTATTGGCACAGAGGTACTTAGTCAAGTCCATAAGAAAATTTAATGGAATATATTTTGCAAGAGAAAAATCCATTGCTTCTTCATCGGAAATCTTTTTATGGATGTTTTTTGCTGCACCTTTCACCACGACTGAAGGCGGCTGTTCAACCCTACATGCGGAAAGAAATTGATTAAAGCAGAGAGTGAGCGGTAGAATCGTACCTCGCAACCGAAGGCGGCGGAAAAAGCTTTATGAATATTTTGTGGATGATGATGTTGGTCGGGTATGCACTGTGCGTAGCTCAATCTATCTTCGCATTGACAACAGACCGCCGTTGGCAACGCGAAATATCTTTCTTCGCACTGCTTACAGGCTTTGGCGCGCATACGATCTGGCTGGTCTGGCAAGGGCTGTACACCAAACGCTGGCCCATTGTCGGCACACAAGAGATGTGCGCCTTTCTTTCATGGGCTTTGGTAGTTTCGTACCTGATCGCCTATCGCTGGTATAGAGCCAACGCGCTGAAAGCCTTCATCTTCCCGATTGTTTTCGTACTGGTGACGATTGCGGCCATCGCCACAGGCACTTCCGACCACCCGGAAGGTTTGAGCCATCCGCTGCAAAAAATTCTCTTCCCGGCGCACGCGGGCTTGATCCTGCTGGCTTATGCGGCTTTTTTCATATCGTTTGGCGCGGCTCTCATGTACATTATTCAAGAACGCGAGTTGAAGCGAAAAAGCTTTGGCAAAATGTTCCATCACCTGCCTTCTCTAGAAACCTGTGACGCCATCAGCTTTAAATCAATCGCCATCGGCTTCGTGCTTTTAACTTTAGGCATCGCGGCGGGCATTGCCTGGTCACGCGCCCGCGATGGGGTATACTGGCATGGGCAACCGCTGGAAATCTTCGTCGTCCTCATCTGGATCATTTACTTACTGATGCTGCAATCCAGAATCAACGCCGGTTGGGGCGGGCGCACAGCCGCGCTGGCATCCATTATCAGCTTTATGCTCGTAATCTGTAGCTTGATAGGAGTCCGCTATCTGGGCACCCTTCACGTTTTCGGGTAAAGAAATCAGGAGTCAGAAGCCAGAATAATGGAAAAGTATGAAGTATGAACACTCTACAATTTTCAGATATTCATCGTTTCAGCGTTCCGACTTCTGACTTCTGACTCCTGACTCCTGACTATAATTTTAAGATGAACATTGTTTTAATCGGCTTGAGCCACAAAACAGCGCCCATTGAGGTACGCGAACGACTCGCGTTCAACGATTCGCGTCTGTCTGAGGCGCTGTCGAATCTGGTTGATCAAGATTGTGTGGACGAAGGTTTGATCGTTTCAACCTGCAATCGAGTGGAGTTAATCGCCACGGCTCCGGCAGGCGTTGATAAAGCCATTGACCGGTTAAAAAATTTCCTCTGTGATTTTCACCAACTTCCATTCCATTCCATTCACAGTCATCTTTATCTACATGCAGACTCTGACGCCATCAAACATCTGTTTCGCGTCGCTTCCGCTTTGGATTCGATGGTGTTGGGCGAATCGCAAATTTTAGGGCAGGTCAAAGACGCTTACCGCTCTGCCATCGAAGCAGGGACCGTGGGTCGCGTGTTAAGCCAGTTGATGCACCGCGCCATCTCCGTCGCCAAACGTGTGCGCACCGAAACCGGCGTTTCTTTACACCCGGTTTCGATAAGCTCTGTAGCTGTTGAACTTGCCAGAAAAATTTTCGGCGACCTGTCCGGTAAAACTGTCATGCTCGTCGGCGCGGGTGAAATGGCAGAACTTGCCGCGCAAAATTTGATGCAGGCAGGAGCGCACAAACTCTTAATCACCAATCGAACCGCCGAAAAAGCCGCGAATTTAGCGCATGAATTTGGCGGCGGCACGGTTAGTTTTGAAGCTTTTTACGATGTTCTGCCTTCTGTTGATATCGTGATTTGTTCAACCGGTTCGCCCGATTATGTGATTCGTCCTGAAGAGACTCGCCGCGCTTTGAAAGCGCGCCGCAAAGGGCCAGTGCTCTTCATTGATATATCCGTGCCGCGCAACATTGACCCGAACATATCAAATTTAGATAGCGCCTTCCTCTTCGATATTGACGACCTGGACGGAGCTGTTCAAGCAAACCTGCGCGAACGCGAACACGAAGTAGCGCTTCGCGGCGCAGGCTGCTGGTGCCGACTCTTGCCCCCTCGGGAAGTTCTGCAAACGATGCAATACCTTGGCGCGCTACGAAGGCATCGCGCACATCTTCGCGTTCGCAAATCGCCGCCAGGCAAAGTCCATCGGGAAGTTGGGTCGGCAAATCTTTCAAGCTGTGAACCGCCAGATCAATTTCGTTTGCAAACATCGCGTCTTCGAGTTCTTTGGTAAAAAGCCCTTTGCCTTGCTCGCCCAATTTCGGCAGCGAAACATCGAGCACGCGGTCACCTTTGGTCGAGATGATTTTGACTTCGACTTGAAGATTCGCATGACGGGTTTCAAGCTCGGCTTTGACCCAGTTGGTCTGCCAGAGCGCCAGCATACTGCCGCGCGTCCCGATTGTCAGTTTGTCAGTCAATGCAGTCCTTTCTTCTCAGATGTTAGATGTCAGATGTCAGATGCTAGTTTTTTAGAAATCTGGTTCACTCCAATCAACTCTTCATTACTAACATCTGACATCTGACATCTAACATCTGCTTCAATCCAGGCGAATCAGCTTGCGCAATTCTTCGAGCGTGTCCGCAGGTTCTTCGTTGCGCGCCGTGGCACGTAAATGAGCGATGAGCGGATGCGAAAGTTTATTTACCAACGCAGGAATCAAAACCTCAGCGATAGCTGCTTCTTGTTCTTCGCTTAAGGCGCCCAATCGTTTGCGATGGCGTTTGAGTTCGTTGTGTGCCAACTGCGCGATAATCTCTTTGACTTCGATGACGCGCGGGCCGATGTCAAGCGAACGCAAATGTTTGATAAAGCCTTGGGTTTCGGTTTCGATAATGGCTTCGGCGCTGTGGGCTTCGTGTTCGCGTTCGCGCAGGTTTGCTTGAACAGCTCCGTCCAGGTCGTCAATATCGAAGAGGAAGGCGCTATCTAAATTTGATATGTTCGGGTCAATGTTGCGCGGCACGGATATATCAATG
>JANMSG010001023.1:0-4007 GCA_031389065.1 Acidobacteriota bacterium
GATATTATTATCCAATCTGATCGTAGACTGATTCAGTCTCTTTTGCTTCAAGTAATCATTGATGCCGAAACACTCAAAAAATCGATAACTCAGCAGGAATTTGATTTAGGATTGATTTCAACAACTGCTCTTTTTACCAAAGATAAGACGCGATTTAGATTCGTGTCAGATGGCAGAGTTTTCTATCAACAGGTCAGCCCAAAACTTCAGCGATTGAAACTCTCATACTCCCCCGAATCGCCAAATGAAATAAATGGAAATGCAGTGGAATTTCTTGCATCAATCGATGTTTTTGCTGTCAATCTTGCTGACATCATGAAAACCGAAAATTTTGCACAAAACGATGAGCCGATTTCTTTTCATTTATCTGTAGTATTAAATGGAATTGAATTAGGCTCTATGAATGCAATTTCTACATCAAAAATCTTAACGTCCGGTCAAGCTAATCTAAATGTCTCATCACTGTTCAGCAGGATTCTAGAGGCGTACAACAAAAAGGTGTCGCGTATAACAAGATAGCGAGCCTTTTAAATTAGGACACTGACGAAAAGTTAGATGAACACTAAAAGAGTACCGTAGACTGTCTAGTCTGCGGCAGACTTTCATTTCTCGAAAATTGGCAAGTGAGAAAAGCTTGTAGCCAATGCCACTTTTGATTTTGAATTTTTAGGTAACCAAGACCTCCGCAGACTGGACAGTCTACGGTACATTTTTCTCCGATGAATGAATTCATTTACAAAGAATACACCGCGCGTAACCTGCCGCATTTTCATCCGCCGAGCGCAACTTTGTTTGTAACCTTTCGCTTGACTGGCACGGTTGCGCAAGCAGTGCTGCGGCAATACTTCGCAATGAAAGAATGGTTACAGGCAGAAACCAAGCGCATTATAGAATTGAAACGGGAAGAAGATTCGCCTGAAATAAAAGCGCACGAGAAGAAACTTCAAGAATTTCGTCGGCAGTGGTTTGCGAAGTTTGAAGACATCCTGCACAAAGCAGACACGGGGCCAACCTGGTTAAAAGACGAACGGGTCGCAAAGATCGTTGCTGATTCTTTGCATTCCCGCGACGGCAAAGTTTACCGACTGGATGCTTACTGTATTATGTCAAATCACGTTCATGCCGTGTTTGCGCCTTTTCTGTCAGAAGAAGGTCTGCGCGAGATACTGCTGCCCGAAGGCTTACGTTTCATCAGCAATAATCCGCCACTTGATGCAATTATGAAGTCTCTGAAAGGCTACACGGCTTGGGAGTCTAATCGCACACTAGGACACAAAGGCACATTCTGGGAAAAGGAAAGTTACGATCATGTTGTGAGCGATGAATCAGAGTTTTATCGAATCGTGAACTACGTTTTAGCAAACCCTGTGAAGGCTGGTCTGACGAAGAACTGGCAAGAGTGGAAATGGAATTATCGTCGCCCTCTCGTACCGTAGACTGTCCAGTCTGCGGCCGCCTTGGTTTGCAAGCCATTTGGTGACCTCCAAAAACTGCGTTGACTTGCATCAGCCGCAGACTGGACAGTCTACGGTACCTGGCTTGCGGAAGTCCTACATCACACGCTTTCATTCTCTTTGCGACTTGAATTCAAAATCAACAGCACAAACACTAACAGCGTGGCGAGCAAATCAATCAAGATAATCACCATCATCACACGCGGACCGAATGCTTCAAAAAGTTGACCAATCAACCACGGCAGAAACATAGCTCCGGCGCTGGCTCCAACGATAAACCACCCGGTCACTTGACCCGTGATGGTCATACGTCTTTCGGCAAACGAAAAAGTTGTCGGGAAAATGGAAGACATCGCAAGCCCTAAACCGATAGCCCCCACGCAAACCGCTACGAATGAGTTCGACCACATCAATATCACTGTGATGCTCATCACACAGCCGAGTAAATTGCTTAATAAAATCACACGCGGTTTGAAATGCGCCGCCAGAGGAATGGCTACGAGACGACCCACCGTGAGTGAACCCCAAAATGCTGAAGTCAAATACGCCGCAACCGTTGTGTTGCTCAAATTCAAAGTGATGGCGTAGGTATGAATCCAGCCGCCGAAACCGACCTCTGCGCCTAAATAGAGAAAGAAAAATACGGCTATGAAGGCGACCAGTTTGTTATTGACTTGAGTTGTTGAATTTTCATTGCTGACAGTTTGCGGGGCAGGGCTTGGCAATTGCAAAATCCAAAAGGCTACAGGCACCATCAACAAGGCCAGCGCCCAATACGCTATTTTGATATTTGGATTGAACAACATCGCTTGAGCCACAATGATGGGCGCAAGAAACGCACCGACGCCGAAGAAAAAATGCAGCGCGTTCATAAAGGGCGCCACGCGCTTGCCGTGAACCCAGATTAAAAGCGTGTTGCCGCCGATGTCCAAAGCGCCTTCGGCAATGCCTATCAGTAAAATCGCGGTGCTCAATAAAGCAAGGTTTGGCAGTACAGGAACCAGCGCCAGCAGCACAGCCATACAGAGCAAGGCAACCGCCATCACGCGATTGCCGCGCCTTTTGTCGTAGAGTTTGCCGCCGCGAAAAGAGGCGATCAGATAACCAAGCGAACGAGCCGTGAAGAGAAAGCTGATGCTTTTTAAATCCGTCTGCGTATTTTCGGCAAGTCTCGTCAGTGTCGGCCCCATCGAAGACGAAGACAATCCCAATGCCACGAAAGCAGCGAAGTAAGCGATGGTCTGAGGCATCCTGTCCGCTTTTTCAGATGGCGCAATTTCTGTTGTCAGGGCTGTCGCCTCTGGGCTCACCTTCTTCTCATTCAATTGCTTTCTCGCCTCTGCTATCTATTTTGCTGTGCGGCGCAGTTGCTCATCCGCCTATATGAATTGACGGGCGGCGATCAGGGTCTCGTTCGGCGCGCCGCAAGACTTCGCGTGTGACAGGCGCGGTGTCGCCTTCGCCAAAGAAGATGTATCTCAAAACGTACTTCAAAGGATTGCCTTCGCTCCAACCAAAATAAGCATGCGGGATCTTGCCTGTTTTATCGCGCACATGCAGAAGGAAAGCGGCAATCGCATTGGGTACAGCGGGGCTTTTTGCCCTGAGTATTTTGTACTTGTCGAGCGTTACGCCTCTGACCTTCAACACGTCCGTGAATTCCGAAGCGTCGCCGGGGCGCACCTCAAAAAAGATAAATAAATCGTCTTCAGGGAAATGATTGTCCTCGCGTTGCTCTTTCTCTTTGAAGACATATTCACGCAAGTTCCCTCTGTCGCGACGATTGGCAATGATGCGGATCTCGCCTTTGCCGGCAACCTCTCTGATGAACTCCTGGGCTTTTGCATCCAGTTCCACCTTGTAAAATCGCACCTCTGTCGAGCGCATCACACGAGAGATGAAGGAAGTGGTAACAATCGCCAGGATGAAGAACGAAGCAATTTTCAAGCCGTCTGTTCGCTCGATAATATTGACGATGGTCGTGTACGCAAAAACCAGAGTGATGAGCGCGAAGAGCCATTTGCTCGGGCCTTTGTCCCATTGCAATATCGTCACAGCGACTGCCGCAGAGGTCATCAAAACCAACACGCCGGTCGCATACGCTCCGCCTTGCGCGTCAACACTGGCTTGAAAAATTATTGTTACTGCAAAGGCAATACCGCTCAGAACCAAAACCAGCGGACGCGTCGCTCTTGTCCATTCGGGAGCCATACCGTAGCGTGGCAGATAGCGCGGAATAATATTCAAAAGCCCAGCCATCGCCGAAGCTCCGGCAAACCATAGAATTAAGATTGTGCTGATGTCATAGAAGGTTCCAAAGACACCGCCCAGATAGTGATGCGCCAGGTACGAAAGAGCGCGACCATTTGCCTCGCCACCTTTTTGGAATAGCTCGGCAGGAATGAGGGTTGCCGTCACAAAACTACTGCCAATCAACAACACGCTCATAATTGCAGCTGCCCAAAATAATAATTTTTTCCCATTGCGGATACGTCCGGCAAGTAATTCTTTGGCTTCATTACTTTCAGTGATATGCGGAATTTTTGAAGTATG
>JANMSG010000556.1:0-3163 GCA_031389065.1 Acidobacteriota bacterium
CACTAGTCACTGTTCACTATTCACTGTTTTGTTCTGACGAGGCGGAATCCCAGGTTGAACAGGTGGGTGTTTGGCGCGTCTTTGCTACGATTGGTTACCTGGCAACGATCATTTTGCGAATACCAACTGCCGCCGCGATTGACTTTCTGTGTCCCCGTTTCTGGACCTTGCGGATTTTCTTCCGGACTTTCCAAATAATAATCCGGGCTGTACCAATCCTCACACCATTCCCACACATTACCTTGCATATCGTATAAACCCCATTTGTTAGGCTTTTTTTGACCTACCGGATGAGTCTGAGAGCCGTTAGCCAGCAACCGATTTTTGTAATTAGGCTTGTCATTATTCCAAATATCCATTGAGTCCAATTGCTGCAATCCACTGTTATCGCCTGTCCAGGCTACATCATTAAGATTTTTTTGGTTTTGGCCATTGCTCCCTGCGCGGGCGGCGTATTCCCATTCGGCTTCCGTTGGCAAGCGATATTGATAACCGTCTTCTGAGGCGTTTACCTTTTCAATTAACTCCTGCACCTCATCCCATGAGACATTTTCAACGGGCAGATCTTCGCCTTTGTTATTGCTGGGATTATCGCCCATCACGGCTTGCCATTGCGCCTGTGTCACTTCGTATTTGTGCATCTCAAAGGGACTTGTAATTTTCACAACATGAGGAACGTCCTGGTTATCGCCGTGATCGTCTGTCCCCATTGTGAATTCGCCTGCGGGAATGGGCGCGAAATTATCCGCATTCGTCAAAGATGTTATCGCTTCTATTGATTCATTCGTTGCAGCCTGAGCATTCCTGTTGGCAGTATTTTTATTCACCATATTTTCCGCCGGAACCACGGTCTTTGTATTTCTACTTGGCGGAGACGAGAGATTATTTTGACTACCTTCGATATAAAAATAAGCTGCCGCAACTGCCAATCCAGACAAAATCATGCCTATGCCTATGACGCTCAACAATTTTTTTGTGGTGCTACGTTTTTGCTCAGCTTGCGAATGATTCGTGTGTATAGGTGGCGCGGACGTTGTCATCATCGTCGGAGGATTTGGATTGGTATCTGCTCTGCCGGTAAGTGTTACCGGCGGAGGCGGATATGAATTGCCTTCAAGGGGCGGAGGCGCATACGGGTCGCTCTGGTAATTCTGTGTCGGAACCGAATCGCCTGGGTAAGCTTGCGGAGATGCAACATATGGCACTGTGGGTTGAAATGATCCGGACGGATTCGATACCCGTGTGGCCGCATCAGATAGGGTTTTCTGCCCTGCCAATTGAGTTAAATTTTTGGCGTCGCGCAAAAGTTTCAACATGGCTTTTGCAGATTCAGGGCGCGAGGTTCTGTGTTGCGACATGGCGAGCGCAATGACCTCGGCAACTTTTGGTGAGATGCTCGGATTCACTTCATTAGCAGGACGCAAAGGGTCTATTTCGCCGCCTAAAAAAGAATTGGCGCGATGTAAGGCATCAGGCGGTTCTATGCCCGTCATCAAGTGATAAAGCGTTGCCGCCAAGGAGTATAAATCCGAACGCGGATCTGTACCGCTACCTTGAATCTGTTCAATAGGGGCGTAGGCAGGTGTGTAACCGAATATGCTTTTGTTCGTGGTGGCGCGAGTCATTTGAATCGCAGTGCCTTTTGCCAACCCGAAATCAAGCAGGATGATTTGATCGCGTTCCGCGAGTTTCAGATTTTGCGGTTTGATATCGCGATGAATAATTGGCGATTGACGGGTGTGCAGATAATCCAGAGCATCCAGCAACTGCTCGGCCCAACTCAACACTTCTTCAACCTCAAAAGGTTTGGGATCTCCTATAGGTTCCAGGCGATGTTTGCGTTTATTAAGAATCACTCCTAAATCGTTTCCCGCTATGTAATCCATAACCAGAAACTTGCTTTCACCTTCTGAAAAATGGTCTGAGACTTTTGGCAGCGCCGGATGCCTGAGCCCGGCAAGCAAACGCGCCTCCTGCTCGAATGCCGTCAGCATTTTTTCGTCAGTGAAAATACTCTCCTTCAAGGCGACGGTATTGCCAAGCCTTTGATCCGTCGCCAGATAGACTGTGCCCATTCCGCCTTGCCCTATCGCGCGAACGATTGCATAGCGATTTTGCAATATTGTGTTAGCTTGAAGCATATGTTTTCAGTTTGATTCCAAAGTCAATCTAGCATTCGTGTTCACCTTGTCGCCGATATGGTATATTTTTGCGCTTTGTAGCGTCAAATCTGCATCGTTTAAAAATGCTGTACGATGAAAAGTATTAAAAACAACTCTGCCAAAAAAGTAGCAATTGCCAATGTGAGAAGTGAGATGATTGGATGCGCGTTGTGTCCTCGTCTTGTCGAATGGCGTGAAAAAGTTGCCCTCGAAAAAGTCAAACGCTTTCAAGCGGATATATATTGGGGAAAACCGGTTCCGAGTTTCGGCAACCAAGGCGCGAAGCTTTTAATCATAGGGCTTGCACCTGCGGCTCACGGAGGCAATCGCACAGGGCGAATGTTTACAGGTGATAGAAGCGGCGATTGGCTCTATCGCGCCTTGCACCGAACAGGCTTTGCCAATCAAGCAACATCGGTTCATCGAGATGACGGACTTGAATTGATTGATTGTTACATCACTGCGGTGATTCATTGCGCGCCGCCAGAGAATAAACCTCTTCCTATGGAGATACGCAATTGCCACCCTTATTTACAACGCGAGATTGAAAACTTGACCCAAGTTCGCGTAGTTGTGGCACTTGGTCGTTTGGCATTCGATACTGCCCTTTCAATGTTTGGGGAGGTTTGCAAAGAGAACAAATCAGGGGGTTCAAATTATAGTTCGGCTACGGTCAAACCAGCCAAGCAGCCGAAGCCCAAATTCTCCCATGGCGCGGAATATTTATTAGAGAACGGCGTTATTTTGCTAGCTTCTTATCATCCAAGTCAACAAAACACTTTCACGGGCAGGCTGACGGAAGAGATGTTCGACAGGATATTCAATCGCGCCCGCGACATAATCGGCTAGAGCGAAGCGCAAAGGAATGAGTAAAAAGGTTGGCGTCTCGACTGTAAACGGAATTTCTGGCTGCCGAACAATTCCATCGGTAGATGGGACTGCAACCATCCCTAACATACATCAAGAAAAAAGAGCAGTGTGCGTTTGAAGTTAAACGCACA
>JANMSG010001036.1:0-5354 GCA_031389065.1 Acidobacteriota bacterium
CAGATTCATATACATGAAGTTTCGGTAGTGTCCTAAAGTAGTGGTGTTTTATGAGAACCCGCTTCGCGGGCTAGGGGGCTATGAGGATGAACATACCCAGCACTCCGCTTCGCTTCATACTGGGCTTTATGCTTTCACCCGCTTCGCGGGTTCTCATAAAACACCACTACTTTAGGACACTACCGAAACTTCATGTATATGAATCTGAGCAAAGAAGAAAAGAGAATGTTGTGAAATCTATGCGTCTCTGTGATTTATTTTTTACTACAATGTCATTGCAAACCCTTAGATATTGAATGAAAGCATAGCCAGATGAATTCAACGATTCCTCAACATACCAATCCGCAATCCGCAGCCCGCAATCCGCAATTGAATGCCTCCTGGCGCGAGCGATTGTTTCCCAATAACGAGTGGGTGCTGCTGCTCGTGTTGCTTGTCGAGTGCGCCCTCTTCAGTTTTACCGGAAACAACTTTCTCAGCTCGAGCAATGGCTTCGAGGTGACACGGTTGAGTGTTGAAATCGGACTGCTTGCCTTGGCGTTGACGCCGATTATTATTACCGGCGGCATAGATCTTTCGGTTGGCTCAATGATGGGTCTGTCAGCCGTCGTATTAGGCAGTTTATGGCGCGACACGGGTTTGCCGATGGGGCTTGCCATTGCGCTTACGCTCCTGGTCGGCATAGCCGGAGGGGCTCTCAACGCGCTGATGATTGCGCGTTTGAATTTTCCACCGTTGATTGTCACGCTCGGAACCTTTTCGCTCTTTCGCGGAATTGCCGAAGGGCTGACACGCGGCATTGAAAATTACTCAGGATTTGCGCCCTCGTTTTTATTTTTGGGACAAGGCTACGTTGGCGGTGTCATCCCTACGCAGTTATTCATTCTGATCGCAGCCATTTTGAGCTGCGCCTGGTGGCTGCATCGCACAAGTTCCGGACGGCAGCTTTACGCTATCGGGCATTCAGCCGAGGGGGCGCGCTACGCTGGCATTCGCGTCACCCGACAACAAGGTTTTGTTTACCTGCTGTCAGGGTTTGCTTCGAGTCTGGCAGCAGTGATATATGTGGCACATCTCGGACAGGCGAAATCGGATGCCGGAACCGGTTACGAGTTAATGGCGATAACCGCTGTCGTACTGGGCGGCGCGTCTATTTTCGGCGGACGCGGCACGGTTCTGGGAACTGTGCTGGGTTTGTTCGCCATTGTAATTTTGCAAAACGGTTTGCGCTTGAGCGCGCAACCGGCGGAGATGGCGGGGATACTGACAGGCGTTTTATTGATTACCACGATTCTCTTTGATCGCTTGTCAAGACGGGGCAAATCTTTATCCCGCGCCCAAATCACACTGGAGGAGATGGAAGTGAAGAATTCGCAAGTCGCTATTTTAAGTGCGGCTATCTTAATCGCTGCGTTGATTGTCGGCGGCAGCAACTGGTTGTTGGTGAAATCGCTACAGCAAGATGTGAGGAGTAGCGTTGCCACGCCCAGTTCACCCACAGCAACAACCGCACGCAAGATCACCATTGCCATGATGCCGAAAGCCAAAGGCGATCCCTATTTCATCAGTTGCAAACAGGGCGCTGAAGAAGCTGCCAAAGAATTGGGTATTGAATTGTTATGGGATGGACCGACCGATCTTGACCCTGCCAAACAAAATGAAGTCATTGAGGCATGGATTACCAGCGGCGTAGATGTGATTGCTGTCAGCGTCGAAAACGAAGTGGCAATCTCTTCGGTTTTACAAAAAGCGCGCAACAAAGGCATCAAGGTCATCACCTGGGATGCTGACGCGCAGAAAGAGGCGCGCGACTTTTTTATCAATCAAGCGACCCCGCAAGGCATAGGCTATACGTTGACTGATGAAGCAGCAAGAATACTCAATAACAAAGGCGAGTTTGCGATTATTACTGCGAGCCTTAGCGCCGCCAATCAAAACGAATGGATTAAGCATATCAAGGCTCGGCTCACGGAAAAATATCCTGATTTGAAACTGGTAGCGATTCAGCCGAGCGAAGGCGACCGCGACCGCGCTTTTGCGGAAACTCAGACCGTGTTGAAAGTTTATCCGAATGTGAAATTGATTATGGCGATTGCCGCGCCTGCTGTGCCGGGTGCGGCCGAAGCCGTTAAACAATCGGGGCGAAGCGATGTCAAAGTCACAGGGCTGTCGCTGCCGAGTCTGTGCAAACCGTATGTTCACGCAGGGGTGGTCGAGAGCTTCGTGTTATGGAACACGGTTGATCTGGGGTACCTGACGGTTTATGCCTCACAGGCCCTGGCAAGCGGCGAACTCAAACGCGGCAACCGCGAAATGACTGCCGGGCGATTAGGAAAGATTGAAACGCAGAATGATGAAGTCAGGCTCGGCGCGCCCTTCATCTTCAACAAATCGAATGTTGATAACTTCAATTTCTGAGAGGCTGTTTTAAAAGCCCCGAAGGGGCGCAATTCAACAGCCCAGCGCATCGCGCTGGGAACGAAAGGTGTGAAAGACAACAAGCCCTGAAAGGGCGTAACCCAGACGTCGGTTATCCCGCCCTTTCAGGGCTTGAGAACGACGCTCTCGGTTTCTTGGGGCGTTGCCCCAAGCTCTTGAATCGCGCCCCTTCGGGGCTTTGATTAACTTTTTAAACAACTCCCTAAGTATTGCCTCGGAGATAAAGGAGCAGCTCTGATGATTCGCAAAGCATTCCTGATGACGCTCAAGTCGGGCAATCAAGATGAGTATGAAAGGCGGCATAATCCGATATGGGCAGAGTTGCAAGCGGTCTTGAAAAATCACGGAGTCCATAATTATTCAATCTTTCTGGATCGCCGGACAGATCACTTATTCGCCTATGCAGAAATCGAATCCGAAGAGTTATGGAATCGCATTGCCGAAACTGAACCATGTCGCCGCTGGTGGTTGCACATGAGGGACTTGATGGATACGAACTCTGACAATAGCCCCGTAGCTGTTGCTCTGGATGAAATCTTCCATCTGCATTGAAAGCTTCGGTTCGGGACGGTTTTTCTTGATGAGTGTATGAGACGAGAGAAAATGAAAGAGCCAAAAATATCGCGGCGCGGATTTCTCAAAACACTAGCGGTTTCCGGTGCGTTGACGGGCATCGGTGCGGGCAAGCCTACGCAAAAATCAGCAGCCTCCGTTGCAATAGACCGTGCCGCGCTCGTTAACCGTCATAACCCTGTGCTTCGCAAACTCGAACCGCTGTCGCCTTTATCTGTAGGCAATGGCGAGTTCGCCTACACTGCCGACATCACAGGCTTGCAAACCTTCCCGCGAGAGTATGAAAGCCATATGTCGCTGTGCACCATGTCTCAATGGGGATGGCATAGCTTGCCGCAGCCGAGCAGTATAAATACAAAGGCATTGCGCTTGACGCAATACGATACCTATGGGCGGTCGGTTGGTTACGCGACCAGCAGCGAAGGGCAGAGCGAACTCTACAACTGGCTGCGCGAGAATCCTCATCGTCTGCATCTGGGGCAAATCGGACTGCGCTTATTGACAACCAATCAGAGAGAGGCTGAGGTAGGAGACATTACGGACATCGAGCAACACCTCGACCTGTGGACAGGCACTCTGACGAGCCGCTTCAAATTTGAAGGCAAGCCTGTGACCGTCAGAACTGCCGTGCATCCAGAGCTGGATTTATTGGCAGTTGCAATCGAATCGCCCTTGATTGATGAAGGACGACTTGGGGTGCGCTTTGCTTTTCCTTACGGCTCGCCGAGTATGCAAGCCGCCGATTGGCAGCGTCCCGAAAAGCATAAAACCGAACTCGTTCATCAAAGGATCAATGCCGTAGAGATTCATCGGCAACTCGACAGCGATGAATATTTCGTGAGTCTCAACTGGAATGGCAAAGGAACATTTGCTATTGAAAAAGCGCATGCATTTCTTTTGACTCCGACAAAACAAAACTCTCGCCTCGATTTTGTCGCCGCATTCTCGCCACATAATTCCAAGCGACCTCTGCCAACATCTGCCGTCACCTTTAGAGCAAGCGTCAGACATTGGCAACGCTTCTGGACGCAAGGTGGCGCAATTGAACTGGCTGAAAGTCGCGACCCGCGGGCTATTGAATTGGAACGCCGCATTGTTTTGTCGCAATACCTGACGGCAATTCAATGTTCCGGCTCGAAACCGCCGCAAGAAACAGGGCTCACGGTCAATAGCTGGTATGGCAAGTTCCACCTGGAAATGCACTGGTGGCACGCGGCTCACTTCGCTTTGTGGAATCGCTTGCCTCTTTTGGAAAAAAGTCTTGCCTGGTACGACTCCATACTGCCATCGGCGCGCCAACTGGCAAAATCGCAAGGCTACACGGGTGCGCGCTGGCCAAAGATGGTCGGACCGGAAGGGCGAGACAGCCCTTCGCCAATCGGTCCACTGATTATTTGGCAACAACCGCATCCGATTTTTTACGCCGAACTTTGCTACCTCTCGCAAAGGGCCGGCGGCAATCGTCGAGTGCTGGAGCGTTACCAACGAATGGTGTTTGAGTCGGCGGAATTTATGGCTTCTTTCGCCTTCTTCGATGCGAAGGCGAAGCGTTATATTTTGGGCCCGCCAGTAATTCCGGCGCAGGAAAATCATCCGCCGCGTGAAACCTGGAACCCGACTTTCGAGCTTGAATACTGGGTGTATGGATTGAAAGTCGCGCAACTTTGGCGCCAGCGTTTAGGAATGAAACGCCATCCCCTTTGGGATCGGGTAATCAAGCAACTCTCGCCCTTGCCCGTCAAGAACGGAGTGTATTTGGCGCACGAGAATTGTCCGCAGACTTACACGGAACGTCACCACGATCATCCGTCTATGCTGGGCGCACTCGGCGTCTTGCCCGGTGATTTAGTTGACCGTGAGACCATGCGCCGCACGCTTCATTTGACGATGAAAGATTGGCAGTGGGATAAGACCTGGGGTTGGGATTACCCTATGACGGCGATGACAGCGGCGCGCTTGGGTGAGCCAAAGATAGCTGTTGATGCATTGCTGATGACCACAGAAAAGAATCGCTATCTGCCGAACGGACATAATTGGCAACGACCGAATCTGCCTTGCTACTTGCCCGGCAACGGCGGCTTGCTCTATGCGGTAGCGATGATGGCAGGCGGCTGGAAAGGCGCGCCACAGGGGCAGGCTCCGGGTTTTCCTGCGGATGGTTCATGGACAGTTCGCTCGGAGAAGTTCAACGCCGCCTTGCTCAAAGAGATTTGACACAGATGGGATTAGAAATTGATGTGGTCAAATGAAGCCTGTGCATAAATTCACCGCGTTAGCGGTGAGGTGATTTTAGCCGTGCGTTTTAACGCACGGGACGCAAGAGCAAAAAGTTCTTCGTCGCG
>JANMSG010001073.1:0-2403 GCA_031389065.1 Acidobacteriota bacterium
CTCAAGGGGAAACGTTTTTTTTCTTTTTGATTCTCGTGTCGTTGCCATGTTAGTAAAGTTACCTTGGTTAGTTAGGTAAGTCAAGTAACAATGTTGTTTGAATATATTGGACAAAATCAAGCCTGTAAATGTCCTTCATGCCGAGTGAATCTTTCGCAGGAGAACGCTAATAAAAGGAGGCTATTTATGTCACCGAGAAAATCACTACCCGGACCCTGCTCTATTTGTGGTACTGAATTGAAGAAAGCATCCGCTGCGAAACACCTTGCCACCTGCCTTGCTGCAACGCCGGGAGCAACGGAGTATGTTATTGTCAAAGTTGTCGGCGCGGGGCTGGGCGATGTTGATTACTGGTTGTTCGCGGCCGTCCCAACAGATGCGTCGCTGAAAGATCTGGACGGTTTTCTGCGCCAGACCTGGCTTGAGTGTTGCGGGCACATGAGCGCTTTCCGCCAGAAGAGGACGGAAGTGCCCATGTCCAGGAGGATAGGGCCGCTCGCTGCTTTGGGTGCCAAGCTTGTCCATGAGTATGATTTTGGCTCCACCACGGAGCTTGAAGTTACTTTCGCAGAAAAAGTGATTGCCGGCAAATTGTCAGGTCGCACCAAAATCAAACTGCTAGCACGCAACAAAATGCCAGAAATTGCGTGTGATGTCTGCGGTAAAACCGCAAAGCAGATTTGTACCGATTGTATCTATGACGGCAACGGTTTTTTGTGCGACAAATGTGCTGAAAGCCATGCATGTGAAACTGAGTTCCTTTTACCGGTGGTGAATTCGCCACGTTGCGGGGTCTGCGCTTACGAGGGGTAAGTAAAAAAGGGGAGGTTCCCATCAAGGCAGTTGGACCTGAGTGATAGGTGGTCAGGGGACTTGATTGTTTGAGTACCCACTGGACGCCGTCCGCGATATCGTGTTGAATGCTGTCATTCACCGGGGAAGTCACCAGGGAAGTCATGCGGTTGTTGTCGTTTTGCCGTGAGCCAAAAAGCAGGAAGGGGCTGATGGAGTTTCTGGGGTTAAGGCACGAAGAGCATTCAGAATCGCCTGTCTGTTGCCTGCGCTTGGGCTGGATCTGCTGGAGATGACCATATCCGATAAACCCCTCCAGGGGGGTTGCAGAAGTACCGCTTGACGGCACGGGGGAAGGCCCTGTTGGCAAAAGGAAAGAAGGGATATGGGGAGAGTAGTGCGGGCAACAAGGACCACATCCCCGGATATATTTTGTGATGGAAGGTTGGTCACGTGATGTTTATTTATGTCTGGCCATCCCCCGTTTTGGAGTGTTGGCCGATTTTTGAACCGGTGATCTACGAGTTCACTGAATAAATGTTCCATTTGGGTATATCACCAGTTCACGCGCGCGTGAACTGGTCAATAAAGAGATATGCAAAAGGAGCAGAATGAATCAAAAATTTAGGCTCAAGAGGGTTGTGCTTGTTGTAGTCGGTTTATTTCTGGCGGGAACACTTGGCATATCCTATCTCCGTCTACATAGCGCCATATTCAACTTTTTCTTCAGTCCAACGGATCTTTATGACTCTTTGGCCGAAACTGCATTCGATTTAGATAAAAAAGGGCAGTCGTACGAACTCCATTTCCGACCACCTTACCCTGGTAATCACGCATTCAAGTTCCTCGTCACGCATCCTGTCCCAGTTGGAGACGTATATCATGCTGAATACTCCCTCATACTTCAGATTTTAAACGAGGGGGGTAAAGTGCTTCTGGACACAGTAATTGGACCTCCGGATGGTAACTCAGGGTTTTGGGGGCGATCCGGAAACAGCGGGTTCTTCTTGCATATTTTCAAGGTTCCGTCAGACTTCCCACGCGGTAAAAACCTGATTGCAAGAGTGACCGTAATGCGGGAGGATTCCTCATTTCGACAAAAATATGGCCCGGTTCGCCTAGTAGTTAAAAAGTTTTCTGACGAGTAAGAGCACGATGCATAACCAGGAAGATGCACCGGCCAAAAAACCGGCCGGTGTTCTCCCAGCTCATTATACCAGAACCGAAAAAGAGGAAACACTATGTCGCCTGAATTGAAAGGTGAAGAGTCGCCTCTCCATTTTCCATTTTTCAGTTGTGAAGCGAAATGTGAAGTTCCAGCCAAACGCGCAGACCGGTGAACCCGTACACCCGCTGGCCCGTTCTTACGGAAAAAATTTTCAAAAAATAAACCTTACTGAAATTAACAGGTGTTCCATATGAACCGACAAACTACATTGGCAGGCATACCGATTGAACGGATCGACACCAGAGACCCCATGGTTGCTAAATGGGCGCTGGATCGCATCAAGGATCTTCGCAACCGTCCGGATCCGGCGGCGGATGAACTGGCTCGAACCCTGTTTAACGAGCCGACCATTCGAGCACTGCTTACGTCGACCGGTGATGACA
>JANMSG010001074.1:0-4819 GCA_031389065.1 Acidobacteriota bacterium
ACGTCGTCAAAAAGGTGACGATCACTCCTGTCGCAATACGACCATTGGGTCCACTTTGGTCGCGCGTCGCGCCAGCAGCATGTTCACCAGATTCGTACACGCCGGCAGCAACACCAGCACGACGACTCCCATCGCCACTGCGGTAAAACGCAAGACGGTGCCGCGCATCGCCGCGCCAAACAGACCCGGCTGTGTAAGTTAGAGACCAATTACACCGCTTTGGGGCTACGAATATCGGTCAGAAGCAGGGAGTTTTACGGTCAAGCGCATCGTTACTGAACCTCGTTTCTATTCCCTTTTGTCTGTAAGGAGCAATTCCGGGGGTATATACTGATTCACGACATTTCAATAACAAACTTGGGGGCCAAGCCATAAATGCTTCTTACCATAACCAGCACACATGCGCCGGCAACAGACCTGGGATACTTGCTTCATAAGAATCCTTCGAGCGCCCAGTCATTCAGTCTGTCGTTCGGGCAGGCGCACGTTTTCTACCCGGAAGTCTCCGAACACCGGTGCACGGCTGCTCTGCTCCTTGACGTTGACCCAGTCGGGCTGGTTAGAAAGAAGAGCGGACCTGCGGGCGAGAGCGGGGCGCTCGAACAGTATGTTAATGACCGCCCATACGTTGCCTCATCCTTCCTGAGTGTGGCCATCTCGCAGGTCTTCGGCAGTGCGCTTGCCGGACGAAGCAAGGACCGCCCGGAGCTTGCGGAAATGGCTTTGCCGCTTGAAGCGCGGATCTCCGTGCTGCCTTGCCGAGGCGGTGACGACTTCCTGCGCAAGCTTTTCGAGCCGCTCGGGTATGAAGTTACCGCCGAACCCCATGCGCTGGACGAACAGTTCCCGGAGTGGGGGGAGAGTTCCTATTACACCGTTCGACTGAGTGGTCAGGTACGGCTGCGGGATTTGCTCACGCACATCTATGTGCTCGTTCCGGTGCTCGACAACGAGAAGCATTACTGGGTCGGCGACGACGAAGTTGAAAAGCTGTTGCGACATGGCGCGGGCTGGCTCGCGAACCATCCAGAGAAGGAGGCGATCGCAACGAAGTATTTAAAATACCGGCGCAGCCTGGCTCGCGAAGCCATGGCCCGACTTCTTGATGAAGAGACGCCTGACCCGGCCGCGTCCGGGGAATCCCGCGATAATGAAGAGGAAGCGATTGAGCGGCCGATCAGCCTCAACGAGCAGCGCGTCAGAACAGTCATAGCGGCACTCAAAAGCGGCAGTGCGAAGAGAGTCATTGATCTGGGCTGTGGCGAAGGCAGGCTGCTTCGCGCCCTCCTCGAAGACAAGGACTTTGAGGAGATCGTCGGGATGGACGTGTCCCACCGGGTGCTGGAAAGAGCCGAAGACCGACTCCGCTTCGATCGCATGCCGCCCAAGATGAGAGAGCGCATCAAGCTGATTCATGGCTCCCTGATTTACCGCGATCAGCGGCTTGCCGGGTTTGACGCCGCGACCGTCATTGAAGTGATCGAGCATCTGGATGAGGCTCGCCTTGCGGCGTTCGAGCGCGTGCTGTTTGAGTTTGCTCACCCCGCCACGGTCGTGGTGACGACCCCGAATGTGGAATATAACGTCAGGTTTGCGGGACTGCCGGCCGGAAGGTTTCGGCATAAGGATCATCGCTTCGAGTGGACTCGCGATGAGTTTCAGGGTTGGTCTCAAAAGGTCGCAAGCCGCTTCGGCTATGCCGTGCGGTTTCTGCCGGTGGGGGTGGATGATCTGGTGGTTGGAGCGCCGACGCAGATGGCGTTATTTGTAACGTAACGGGCAGCCCGATGGGATGCCAGGAGCAAATCAGAGGTTATCGAATTGGAAGAGAAGACATCACGGAAAATTACCATTCCTGAGCTTTCGCTCGTCGTTTTAATCGGCCCATCGGGTTGTGGAAAGTCTACGTTCGCCAGGGCACATTTCAAGCCTACAGAGGTGCTCTCGTCCGATTTCTGCCGGGGGCTTGTGTCTGATGATGAAAATGACCAGGCAGCGACTAAAGACGCATTTGAGGTGTTGCGCTTCATTGCGGCCAAGCGCCTGGCGGCCGGGAAACTTACCGTAATCGACGCTACAAACGTACAGGCGGAAGCGCGGAAGCCGCTCGTAGAGCTCGCCCGCGAGTATCATTGCCTGCCGGTCGCCGTCGTGCTTAATCTGCCTGAAAAACTCTGCCAGGAGAGGAACCGACACCGGTCCGACCGAGACTTCGGCCCGCACGTCGTGAGGCAGCAGAGCCAGCAGCTCCGCCGGTCGCTGCGGAATCTCAAGCGCGAAGGCTTCCGCCACATATTCGAGTTCGCGTCGCCCGAAGAGTTGAACGCGGTGACGGTCGAACGCCAGCCGCTCTGGAATAACCTCAAGCATGAGCAGGGGCCGTTCGACATCATCGGCGACGTGCATGGCTGTTTCGATGAGTTGGCTGCCTTACTCGGCCAGTTAGGGTACGAGATCTATCAGGCTACCGACAGTTCCTCAGCCGGGTGGTATAACGTCCAGCATTCGGGAGGGCGCAAGGCGGTCTTCCTGGGAGACCTGGTTGACCGGGGGCCGCGCACGCCGGAGGTGCTGCGGCTGGTCATGAGCATGGTCGAAAGTGGCGTCGCGCTCTGTGTTCCCGGAAATCATGACGTGAAGCTTATGCGAAAGCTGCAAGGCCGAGACGTGCGAATCACACATGGGTTGGCCGAATCGTTAGCGCAGCTGGAACACGAGCCTGCAGAGTTTAAACAACGGGCCGCCGCATTCATTGACGGACTGGTCAGCCACTATGTCCTCGACGACGGAAAGCTGGTCGTATCCCATGCCGGGCTCAAAGAGGGATTACAGGGGCGGGGCTCCGGCAAGGTGCGGGATTTCGCGCTGTATGGGGAAACGACCGGGGAGACTGACGAGTTCGGCCTGCCGGTTCGCTATAACTGGGCGGCGGAGTACAGGGGCAGGGCGATGGTTGTTTATGGCCACACCCCGGTGCCGGATCCCGAATGGCTCAATAACACTATCAATATCGACACGGGGTGTGTATTTGGCGGGCGGTTGACGGCGCTGCGGTATCCTGAGAAGGAGCTCGCCTCGGTCCTTTCCGCGCAGACCTATTATGAGTCAGCCAAACCGTTTCTTACGGAGGAGGCCAAAGCCCCACAATTGAATGCGCAGCAACAGCACGATGACGTTCTGGATATTGAAGACGTGTTAGGTAAGCGAATCATTTCAACCCGGGTACACCATAGTGTGACGATTCGGGAAGAAAATGCCTTGGCCGCGCTGGAGGTCATGAGCCGCTTCGCGACAAATCCCAAGTGGCTGATCTACCTGCCGCCAACCATGTCGCCGTCAGAGACCAGCAGAGAGCCTGACCTGCTGGAACATCCTGCCCAGGCCTTCTCATACTACCGAAATCAGGGCGTGCCGAAAGTCATCTGCGAAGAGAAACACATGGGGTCGCGCGCGGTGATCGTGGTCTGTAGGGATGAGGAGGTGGCGAGAAAGCGGTTCGGCGTGGTGAGCGAAGGCGCGGGCATTTGCTACACGCGCACCGGCAGGCGCTTCTTTGATGACGAGTCGCTTGAAACCCAGTTCCTGGCGCGAGTGCGCGAGGCGATAGACAAGGCAGGGCTGTGGGATGAGTTACACACGGATTGGATGTGTCTTGACGCCGAGTTGATGCCTTGGTCTGCAAAGGCGCAGGAACTCTTGCGCCGGCAATATGCCGCGGTGGGGGCCGCGTCACGGGCTGCCCTGAACGAGACCTTGGCTGTGTTGAAGCAAGCGCATGGACAGGGCACAGATGTAGGCCAGCTTCTTGAGCGCTACGGCCAGCGTGAGGATGCTGCCGTCCACTACGTTAGTGCTTATCGCCGCTACTGCTGGCCGGTCGAGTCGATAGCCGATCTTAAGCTCGCCCCCTTCCATCTGCTAGCGACTGAAGGTGTAGTCCATGTGGACAAAGATCATGCCTGGCATATGGAAACGCTCGCACGGCTGTGCCAGGCAGGTGAGGAATTACTTCTGGCCACTCCTTACCTCGTTGTAGATGTAACAGACCCGGAGAGCGAAGCGAAAGGCATACGCTGGTGGGAGGAGCTTACAGGCCAGGGCGGCGAGGGGATGGTAGTCAAGCCGTTGGATTTCATAAGCAGAGGGCAAAGGGGGCTTATACAGCCTGCGGTAAAATGCAGGGGGCGTGAATACCTGAGGATCATCTACGGTCCGGAATATACACTGCCTGAGAATCTCGAACGACTGCGCGCGCGCGGGCTGTCGTCCAAGCGCTCGCTCGCCCTCAGGGAATTTGCTTTGGGGATTGAAGCGCTGGAGCGGTTTGTTCGTCACGAGCCCGTGCGGCGTGTTCACGAATGCGTCTTTGGCGTATTGGCCCTCGAAAGCGAACCGGTTGACCCTCGCCTGTAGATCGCGTCCCATGACAATCGCCTGATTTGCGCCGGCCCTCTCAAAGAGCATTCCTGCGAGTTTGCTGGTCGTCGCCCTCTGCATTGCGGATTAGACACGCGGGCAGGTTTCGAGCCCGAACAATCCTGGCCCACCCAGCAGTTGTAAAATGTAGAATCCGAGCACCGGGAAGATATCAAGTCCAGCTGAGCGCGCGCGGTCAGTTGGCGTATGAAAGTTAATCCTTTCGTCTTGTGAAACGAATCCTGGGCTGAGGGCACACAATCCCTAGAGCGGTAATAAAGGAGAAGACGGAGGCTTATTAGTCGATAATATAGGAATCCTGAATGTAGCGGTAACTGTCTAGTCTGCGGTTGACTGGAACGAAGTCCCGCTGGCTTTTCAAGTCATTTACGGCGCAAGACTG
>JANMSG010001104.1:0-3130 GCA_031389065.1 Acidobacteriota bacterium
GCGCTGACCTCGAACTGCCTGGTCTTCATGAAATTTGGTGGTTTAAATTATCTAATTACCAATCCGCGTGATATGACGGGCTTTGTCTTGGCGGGAGCGGAGTATCTAACGATATTTGACGGGCAAACCGGCGCAGCACTCGCTACGACCAACTATATCTCGCCCAGACATCCGACCAAACTCAATCCGACCAGCGATGAGATGCAAGCGGTTTGGGGTGATGGCGAGGGGAATCGCGTTGACCGTTTCCTCGCGTGCGTTGCCTATCTGGATGGCAAAAGACCGAGCCTTGTGATGTGTCGCGGTTACTACACGAGAACTGTGCTGGCGGCCTGGAACTGGCGGGATGGGAAACTGGCGCACTTGTGGACGTTTGACAGCGACGATGGGAATCCCGCAAATCGCGCCTACGCGGGGCAGGGCAATCATAACCTGAGCGTCGGCGATGTTGATGGGGATGGCAGAGACGAAATCGTCTATGGTCAATGCACCATTGATGACAATGGCAAAGGACTTTATACGACAGGCATAGGACACGGAGATGCTCTGCACTTGTCTGACCTGGACCCGGACAGAGCGGGTCTGGAAGTCTTTTCGATACAGGAGCGCTTCGATGACGCGGGAGCAAATTTTCGTGACGCCAGAACCGGAGAGGTAATCTGGAAAAAGCCATCCATAAAAGCCGTCGATGACGGGGAAGGTCCCGGAAGAGGCTTGGCTTTGGACATAGACCCGCGCCACAGAGGTTTCGAAAGTTGGGTGCGAGGCGCGCAGATCACAGGCTTGTTCAACGCCAGAGGTGAAAAGATTTCTGACAAAACTCCCACTTCATGCAACTTCGGCATCTGGTGGGATGGTGATGTGCTTCGCGAACTGCTTGACCGCAACCTGATTTCCAAGTGGAACTGGTTGGAGGGCTCGGAAACCGTGTTGCTGGCAGCCGAAAACTGCTCCTCAAATAATGGCACGAAAGCGACGCCTGCTTTAAGCGCAGATATTTTTGGCGACTGGCGGGAAGAGGTTATCTGGCGGACGACGGATAATAAAGAACTGCGTATCTACACGACAACGATTCCAACAACGCACCGTTTTTATACCTTGATGCACGACCCGCAATACAGACTGAGCATCGTCTGGCAAAATGTGGCGTACAATCAACCGCCGCACACCAGCTTTTATATCGGTGAAGGTATGGCAAAGCCGCCGCGTCCAAGCATTACCACGACAGCGCCACGAAGTATCAAGTCAAAAAAATGAAATCACAGATTACACGGGTTTCCCACGAGTTTCTGTTTGACGGCTGTGAGTCCTCTTACTGTTGGTAAAAGCAATATGGGATTACCTGAAAGTTACGGAATGAAAAATCTTGTACTCAATGAACCGGGCAAATTTTCGCTGACAGAGACAGCCACTTCACGCCAGCCGACGACAAACGAAGCTCTTGTGCGTGTGCGTCGTGTTGGCATTTGCGGCACAGACCTGCATGCCTTCAAAGGCGAACAACCTTTCTTCAGTTACCCTCGCGTGCTTGGCCACGAGATTGGCGTTGAAATCGTCAGCATTGGCGAAAATGCCGAAGGACTCTGCGCCGGAGACCGTTGCGCAGTTGAGCCGTATTTGAATTGCGGCGAGTGCATCGCCTGTCGCAAAGGGAAGACGAACTGTTGCGAAAAGATTCAAGTGCTGGGTGTCCACACCGATGGCGGACTGAGTGAATTTCTGACTGTGCCTATGAGCAAGCTGCACAAATCTGAGACCTTGTCGCTTGACCAACTGGCACTTGTCGAGCCGCTGTGTATAGGCGCGCACGCCGTTGCCCGGGCACAGATTGAAGCGGGCGAATGGGCTTTGGTTGTCGGCGCAGGACCCATAGGACTTGCGGTAATTTTGTCAGCTCAACTGACCGGAGCGAAGGTGATCGTAATGGATGTCAACCAAGAGCGACTGCGCTTTGCGCGTGAGCACTTGCCGATCACGGGGGCGATTCAAGCAACAGACCACTGCGTTGAGCGTCTCAAAGAAATTACTGGTGGCGATCTTCCAACCCTGGTCTTTGATGCCACAGGGAATCAACAGGCGATGAACGATTCTTTTAACTTGCCCGCAAACGGCGGGCGGCTGGTATTTGTCGGATTGATTCAAGGCAGCCTGACTTTTTTTGACCCGGAAGCCCATCGCCGCGAGCTAAGCGTGCTCTTCAGCCGCAATGCAACTGGGGCAGATTTCAAACGTGTAATCGGTTTACTTGAAGATGGTGTCGTTGATATCAAGCCGTGGATTACTCATCGCGCGACCTTCGGCGAAGATGTGATTGGACAGTTTCCTCTCTGGCTGAACCCGCAGAGCAGATTTACAAAAGCCTTGATCGAAATCTAACAGAAAGGCAAAAGGCAAAAGTAAATAGGCAAAAAGCAAAGTAAGCAGGTGAGTAAAAGTTAAAAGGCAAAAAGCAAAAGGCAAAAGTGAGCAGGTGAGTAAAAGTTTTCAGGCATAGCAAATTGCAAAAGTTGCGATATTTCTTGGTTTTTCCTTTTGCCTTACTGTTTGTCATCCTCGCCGTTACGGATTGCGGCGTTGTCAGCCGAGAGTCTGGCAGACTCTCTCTCTTCTGATTCTTGCGCCTCCTGTGCCAAGATCAAGTGATCGCGCATGGCGTTACGCGCCGCTTCCGGATTGCGGTCGCGAATCGCTCGATAGATATGCCTGTGCATCTCCGCCGATTCTTTCAGATCTTTCGCGCGTTGGACGGTCTTGATGCGCTCGTCTAATAAAATTGTCGTAACCATGTTCATCAAAGCTGTAAGGATGCGATTGCCCGAAGCGGCTGCGATGGTCTGGTGAAAGTTCATATCGTGAATCAGGAATTGCTCAGGCTCATCAAGCGAGGCAAACATGTCCGCTAATTCTTCAGCCATCGAAGCCATCTGATCTCCGGTTGCGCGCTCTGCGGCAAATGCGGAAACCGCCATTTCAAGCGAGCGTCGTGCTTCAAACATTTCCGTAGGCGTGAACCCATGTAGAGCCGCCATCAAGCGCAAAGGGCTGCTATCCAAAGCCAAAAGAGAGCCCCTGGCCCCCCTACAGTGATGGCTGTGATGACCATAACAATGTTTCCAAGGCCCACCATGCC
>JANMSG010001118.1:0-1815 GCA_031389065.1 Acidobacteriota bacterium
CCCGTTTGATACGCCCCGGGTCAATGATGAGAGTCAGCCGCATCATCGCAGGGTCCCATAGCTCCTCATCAATTTCCAGAAAGGGCAGTTCTACTTCCTTTCCGGCGACGTCGCGCAAATGAATGTGCTCGTAGATATTTCCGCGACTCATTGGCGCTGAGAAGTGTATATAGAATTTGAGCAGATTTTCCGGCAAAAGATCAGCGGTCGGATAGATCTGAGTCACCGTCGTGCTTGGCGTTGAGTCTCGCGGAGGTAATAGGAATGTGCTGGCTATTGAGTCAGTTTTTGCAGGAGCCTCGCCTGGCAAAAGGTCGGGATCAAAAATCGCCCGGTACGTCACTTCCGGCTCCAGTGGGAACTGTGGAGTGAAGCGAAGGGTTTCTGATTCGACGCTATAAGCGCCCGCCATCGGCGGCATCACGACGCCGGATGAAGAAATCTGCGACCCTGCGAACACAGGAAACAGACGCTGCCATTGCGACAACTCCCATTGCGATTGTTGCAGTTTCTCAAGCGACGCCTTGCTCAACCCATGAACTTCGACGACAACTTTGACAACTTTATCCGGGTTTGTTAGCGTCGTCCAATGAATAGAGATAGACGACGCTTTCGGCGCGCTTTTGCAAGCCTGAAAGATGCAGGAGGCGCTGACAATCATTACCATTGCAGTAACAAATGTCCCTAGCCTCCCGCACCGTCGAGTTCGTGCCATAGCTGATTGTTAAGGTAAAAGCAGCGATTCGAGATTTGTTGAACCGCCTTCCACGCGACGCATGACGACAACATGTTTACTGTCCAGGCGATCAAGTTGATCAACACCAGTCCAGCCTTGTATGGTCTCGTAGGCAAGTCCTTTTTTGTCCGCTACAGGCGCGATGATGCTTTCAGCCTTTTCGATTCCATCCGTGCCAATCTTCATGACACCACGGCTGCTGTTTGCCATTAGTAGGAAAGTCTTGCCATCTTTCTGATAGACAATCATATCGAGCGGACGATTGCGATTACCGAGTTCAGCAATCGTCTTTCCTTTAATCTTGGCGCCGGGTTTCAATTCGCTGATGGGAAACTGCACAAGCGGTGTGCAGGTGTAAGCCGTCATGAGATGCTGTTCGTTGCCAATCTTGAAAGACGCGAAGGTTCGCACAGGGGCGCGCGTCTCAAAGCGTCCATGAGCGCCGTGATAGATTTCCACGCTTGTCGGGCTGCCCACAGATTTGAAAGGGAAGGCAATGGCGCGAAGTGTCGAGGCGAATTCCTCATTCGACAGACCGGCAACCAGCACACGACCATCAAGAAAACCTATATCCGTGATGGATTCTTGTCGCGGGTTGGTCTGGCGATTGCCTTGCGTCACGACTCCTGGCGGCGGCGCATCTGGCAACTCCGCTTTGGAAAATTTCACTTTTTCCAGAGCGACAACTTCCAGCTGTCCATCTGTTTTTACGCGCACCAGCACAGAGGTCGCATCCGGTCCTTTGCCGCGAGAAACTGCCAGATAAGCGTTACGTGAAACCGGATTGATAGCCATATCTTCAACCAGAATCTGCTCGGCGCTGGTTCCCAGCAGAGCGGCTATCTGCAAATTGATGCCTTCGACTTTGAGCAATTTGCTTCCCGAAGCGGGCTTGGTGTCGCCTGTAGAAATTGCCAGAATCGCTGCGGCTTTGGTATCGGCAATAAAAAGAATGCCTTCAGGACCAAATGCCATTTGTCCCATAGACTGGAATTTTGGTTTACCTTCTGTCATGCCTGCGGTCCTGGCGGCAGCGCCTGAATCTTGGATAGAGATACCCAAGGCAAAGACGGTCAATA
>JANMSG010001131.1:0-1622 GCA_031389065.1 Acidobacteriota bacterium
TGTCATAATGCATGGCGAATCTAAATTTGAGCGAGGGATTCAATGTACTGTCCACAATGCGGTAACCAGCAAGTCAATAACGAAGTGAGATTCTGCTCTCGCTGCGGTTTTCAACTCGGCGTAGTGAGTGAATTACTTGCTAATCAAGGAATTCCTACACATCAGCCTCTTGCAAACCAGCTTCCATTTGTTGCGCCACCACAAATTTCGCAACGCAAAAAAGGCATGAAGAACGGCGCGAAGTTGATGTTTCTGAGCGCTGTGCTGATTCCCATCTTTATTGGCTTTTCCGTAATTGCTGATGATGGTGGTCCACTGATTGTTCCTCTGACAATTTTTTTCGCAGGATTGTGTTGGTTTCTTTACTCGCGCATTTTCGGAGAAGAAACAGCTTTTCCGCCAATGCAGAATTATCCTCAACAATTCAACGCGAATCCTCCTCGCACAGCCTTGCCGAACGCAGAAAATTATCGCGTAACCGGAATGGGCCCGCAGCGCATTAACACCTCAGAAATCGTCAATCCGCCGAGCGTCACAGATCACACCACACAGTTGTTCGACAAAGAGTAGTTGTCAAAACCAGCAAAAGCCTTAGCGCTTGAGCCGTAGAGTTTTTACAAAGCTAATTTCGTTTGCTACTTAAAACGACAGCGGCACATTATCACGCATCATGTGATAAAAGTTCGCCGAAGTTCGCACAATTGAAGCGTACTCTTTTGCCAATTCATACCGCTTATGCATCTTGAACATCTGGTGATTATACGCGCCTATGAAAGGAATTTTCTTCAATTCATGGCGAGGCGCGTCTTGAATAAAGAGCGGATTGAAGGCATCGAAGTGTGCTTCCATCAAACCGTTGGCAAACATTCCTACGTGCAACGCAGCCAGTCCTGCATCGGTTTCCATCCAACCTTTTTTCCACCCCTTGTGATTTTTGATATTCAGATAAGCAAATAGCCCTTCGCCGATGCGACATTGAATGTATGTGCCATCGTTGCCTGATGATTTCGAGTTGAGTAGGTCAGCGAGCGCTTTGCTATCGCCGTTGCGCGGATAAAAAAAGAACCCTCCATCCCAGGGCCATTCCTTTATCGCACCGACGTGGTCAAGCCAGCCTTCGTGAGTAATCTTGTCAATGAGTAGCGCAACCGACCGTTGATAATTACTTGGCCAGCCTTCCCATTTCTCTTTTGCCGTTGCTTCATCTGTGGTGTCAGCGACGATGCGCGAAACCTCAGAGATCATCTCTTCGTTTTCGGCTTGCGTGCTGCGTGTCACTTGCTCCCAGGTAGGCACCGGCGTGTCTTCATTGGTGTGGCGCAAACAATCAGGAAAATCTTCCGGCAGAACAAGGCATTCGTCTGTCATAGAAAACTCCTTTATTCAAATCCTAAATTTCAAATAAACGGCGAATCCAGGCAATGAATTGCTTTGCGTGATGAGCGTCTGCATCAAAATAACGTTTGGTTATCGCCAGTCCCAAAGGCTTGCCAGGGTCTTCTTGCCAGGCAAGCCAAGTATGTATGTGAGCCTTTATGAAGTGGTTAGGAATGAAGCGGCGATTTGCTACGGAAATTTCGTTCAAACAATTTTCAGCAACCTGCCAAAGCGGGTCATTTGTC
>JANMSG010001163.1:0-2226 GCA_031389065.1 Acidobacteriota bacterium
AACGCCATCGAGCGGGCCTGGCACGAGGCTCAGAACGGCCTGCGTGATCACACCGGAGTGATGGTCCACCTCGTCCCCAACGAAGGCGTCGACGATGGCCCCGTGTTGGCGACCGCAACAGTTTCCATACATCCATCAGACACCCTCGAGAGCCTCACGAATCGAGTTCATGGCGTGGAGCACCGCCTTCTACGTATCTGTACGGCAGAAATCCTTCGGGATATGAGGAACGGGCTTGGATTGTGACAAGACCGAGCGGCAACGATGTGATTTACATGGTCTTCATCGCGCCTGAGCAGGACTTTCAACAGTACAAAACCACCTTTAATTCCATGTTGAGAAGCTTGTCTGTAAACGAACGCAATTACCGATAACTTTCCAATGAAATAACAAGCAATAAAAAAGAGGCGACGGATTCCGTCACCTCTTTTTTATAGTTTGCAAAACGACGTGACAAATATATCTATCAATGGCCAGCAGAAGGTTTTTCGCCTTCCGCTAAAACCTTGAAGGTGCGTTCCGTATGATTGTAATCGAGATTGCCAACCTTGAAAGGCACAGGTTTATTATTATTATCCACCAAGTCCATCACGATTTTAAATTCGCCAGGTGGTAGCTCTTCCCACTTCAACCAGATAGGCTCCCATCTCGTAACAATGAAAGGTCTTGACCCGTTAATCGAATACTTTACCTTATAATCATTGTTGCCGATTTTCGCGTTCGAGACGAAAAAATCTATCATCACACCACGCGGGTCTTCTTTCCATCTGTATTCACCTTTTGGTCTTGAGAAGGTCAACAAAGGTTTAGTTTTATCAACCGTGACATTCGGAGTCGGGGCGTTGACATAGAAAGTTACAAACGCGAAGTTCGCCCCGTCTTCTTGTTTAATAGATTCGTGCCATTCACGGGAAGGAAAGGCGCGTAATGTGTGCGTTCCAGGTTTCAAATTCTCAAATTTGCCCTCTTCAGGTTTAAATGGTTGATTGGGATCGTGATCAGCTTCGTATGGTTCATTGTCCAGAATTACATGAATATGCTGGCCTTTGTTGCGATCAGCGTCTTTATAAATCGGGAAGCCTGTAATCGCGAAGGTCGGACTAATTGAATTGCCTGATATGGTTTTGCTATCTAGTGGAGTAAGAAAACTGAGAGATACATTGCCTGTAGGTCCTGCCGAGTAGAAGCCTGGGGCGACAGCGCCCATAGGTTTGGCATCCTTTGGCAATTGAGTGATTGACGCGGTGTTTTTATTATCTATGTTTTTATTTGTGACAGGATTTGAACAGCTAACAGCAATTAAAGAGAATAATAATGACAATGAAGCGATCACTTTCATTCCCGAATCGTTTACTTTCATCTTGCCCTCCTTAAAGTATTTCTGAAAAGTATAGACAGAAATATGAGTAACATCTAATCAATCCTGACTAAACTATAGAAATGGGTGAAATGAAAAAAACGATCGATCCGAGATGATGAGAAAAGAAAGGCGAAACCACAGATTACACAGATTTTACGGATTCGCACCAATCACATCCTACCATTGACGGGTATTGGTTATATTCGTGTAATCTGTGGTTTCATTCAAACCAGGTAACTTTTCTTCCCACTCATTTCATAATTTATTTTTGAGGTAGAGCAGGCTTGGTCAATTTGCAATCTACGTCGAGCGATTTCAAAAAGGCTATCAAATCAGCCCTTTGCTCTTTTGTGATTTCGCGTTTTTCCAGATTCTTTTTGTCCAGGTATTGGTTTGCTTTACCGCCGCCGAGCATAAAATCAACGACCTCTTCTAAGGTAGCCATACTGCCGTCGTGAAAATAAGGGGCAGACTCCGCTATATCGCGCAGCGTAGGCGTTTTGAAAGCGCCTGTGTCGGCAGGGTTGTTTGTGACTTTGAAACGTCCGACGTCGGGTTCTGGTTTATCCATGCCAACGCCGACATTGTGGTATTGCTGATCGGTGAGTAACACGCCGTCGTGGCAGTTCGTGCATTTGACGTCTTGAAAGACTTGCCAACCGCGCTTTGCTTCTTCGCTCAAGGCCGATGCATTCCCGGCTCTGAATTTGTCCCAAGCCGTGTCGCCACTGGTGATGGTTCGCTCGTAGGCAGAAATCGCCATCATTATATTTTCAGCAGTCGCATCACTGCCAAAGACTTTTTGAAATTGTACGCGATAACCGGCAAGTGCGTTGAATCTACCGACAATCTCTTGCTCTTTATCC
>JANMSG010001176.1:0-2822 GCA_031389065.1 Acidobacteriota bacterium
CCGCACCCGGTCGCTACCGCTCCCGGTTCTGACACCGCACCAGGCGATCTCCCCCTTGGTGTGCCGCTCATATAGTTCTTCAACCTTAATGTTCAAAGCCCCCTGATGCCTAACTGATTTGACTGACCCTTTCCTTCAACCGCAATTTCAGTTGAAATGCCTGATCGTCATCTCGCCGTAGGCGGACGATAACTCAGACCTGAGAACGCCGAGAGAGTCGTGCGTCATTTTCTTTCCCTATTCATCTCGTCAAAAAAGTAGTAGGGTGCTCTCTAAAACTATAAAGAGATTTTTTTGAACCGTTTCGCTGAAAAATCCTGCGATTTCATGTGGCAGCACAAATTCGCCCTTATCAGGAACCATTATGAAATTTAATATCAAACCGATCATCAACTGGTCTGTGATCATCACCTTGCTTCTGTTCGCCGCTCAGGTCTTCGCACAGTCGCCGCAGACCGCAGCGGAATTTCTCAAACGTGGCATTGCGCATCAAGAAAATCAGCGATTCGCGCAAGCCTTGAGCGATTTCAACAAAGCCATTGAACTTGACCCAAAGCTTGCAGAGGCTTATTACCAACGCGGCAAAGCGCAAACCGACAGGCAAAAAGCAGACGCTGATTTTACCAAAGCCATTCAACTCAAGCCGGATTATGCGGAGGCATTTTATCAGCGCGGCTTGAATAATTCCTTTACCGATGAGGCATCCGCCCTACTCGATTACACGGTGGCAATCAAAATCAATCCACGCTTTGTTGAGCCATATATGACACGCGCTGTCATATACTTCATCAAAGGATTTCACAAACAGGCGATCGCCGATTACACCAAAGTGATCGAGTTAAAACCGAATGACGGTTCCAGTTTCTATGTTCGCGGTACCACCTACCTGGATACAGGCGATGCGGCGCGGGCAATTGTTGATTTAAGCAAATCAATCGAACTCGACCCGACGTATTACTGGTCTTACAAACAACGCGCCAAAGCCTATCGCATAACGGGCAAATTCAAACTGGCACAAGCCGATGAACAGAAGGCGACACAGATCGGGCCACCGAAGTAAAACCCTGCTTTTAGAAGTTGTGTAGCGCGCGGCCGCAGCCGCAATATCAACCAAATGCTATAGATATCGTTATCAAAAAAGCGTTGCTGACGAGAAAAGATGCTGAGTACATTGGAAATTCAATATTTTGAGGTTGAGAAAATTGAAAGAAGTCGAGTAGGGGCAGCCCTCGTGGCTGCCCGGATTTTGCGAAGCAAAATGATGGTTCATCGCCTGCGGCGATCCGGGCAGGGACAAGCCCTGCCCCTACTTAAAACATCAACAAACTTACTTTCCAGTGCACTGAGGAGTAAATATGAAGCTAGCGAAAATTACAGTCATGTTGTTAATTCTGGTTTCGGTTCCCGTCAACGGTTTCGCGCAGAATTTTGGCGACCCGATTGATGATGGCGCGGGGGAATACGCCAGCGAACTCATCAAATTCCATTTGTCAACGGTAGGAAATATGCTGAAAAGGAAAGATACGGAACCATTCGCGGTCAGTTTTTTCGGCTGGCGTGCCATGACGATTGCCAGGCTCCCCTTCAATAAACTGGAAGGCACGCACCTGAACACCTGCCGTATGGCGCTGGATCTTTACGACAAAGAGCTTAACGAAACACTGAAAATCCTGGCAAACCGTCCGACATCTATGAGCAGTTTTGTCGAAGCCACACACGCCGAAAAAGCCGCGATTCAAAAATTCGTGGTTGGCAAGTACGGCGATAAATATATGCCTGGAATCAATGCTCTTTTATCAGGCAATGACAGGGCCGTGCCAGTGAAAAAGGATGCGACTGACGAGTGGAAATATTGGCTCGGAGGGAGATTAGGCGAACTGGCTGGCAGTATCACCAAGTGGTATGCCTTCCCCAATAATCCAAAATACGATGAATCAATCTCAGGATACCTGCAAAATATAGTGAGAGAAATTCAGAGTGCTCCGAAATACACGCCGCCGGATTTAATTTCCAATCTGAAGCGGCTCGCTGCCTTCGGCAATAAAAAATTCTTCTCGCCTCAAGAGAGACAACAAATCGGCTTGGCGTTGAAGCAAACGTTGCTCACCACATTGGAATTTGCCAAACCGCAGCCCAATACTTTTGGTGCTTCCGCCAACGCCGTCAATAAAACAATCCCTGCACTGACGAAGCCTGTTACACCAGCTACGCCTGTGCCTACGCCTGCAAACACGGCGAGAAGCAAAGAGATTGCCGAACAGTACCGTCAACATGGGCTGCTGAAATTCAATAACAAAATCTATGAACCGGCGATTGACGATTTCAACCGCGCGGCTGAAATTGATCCGAATAATCAACATATCTATGCCAATCGTGGTCAGGCGTATCTTGAAATAGGCGAGGTGGACAAAGCGATTGCCGATTTCACCAAAGCCATAACGATCAATGGAATCACTGCCGATGACCACTACTATTTCAATGACCGCGCCCGCGCTTACTTCCGGAAAGGTACGCTTGATCTGGCGCTTGCCGATGTCAATCAGGCAATTTCGCTCAATGCGAAAAACGCTTACAGTTATTACCTTCGCGGCTTCATTTACAAATCCAGAGGCAACACCGCGCAAGCCAGAGCCGATTTTCAAGCGGCACTGAAAGTGAACCCAAATTTTAAAGAGGCGAAAGAAGAATTGACCAAACTCGGGCAATAAAACCTGTGTGGTCGTAACGTAGGGCGACCCTGTGTGATCGCCCTACGTTACCATAAAAGAACAATCAAACAGAACACAAAGGGCGACCACAAAGGGCGACCACATAGGGTCGCC
>JANMSG010001178.1:0-12941 GCA_031389065.1 Acidobacteriota bacterium
TTGATCATGTGGTTGCGATTGAAGCCGGAAGCAATCTTTTGTTCGATCGTCGCGTTGGGCAACAGGTCTCCGGCGACTTGTTCAATGGTAAATTGATCGAACGGTTTGTTTTGATTGAAAGCCTTGATCAGCCAATCGCGCCAAATCCACATATCACGATGTGAGTCTATGTGGTAGCCGTGTGTGTCCGCATAACGAGCCATATCTAACCAGGGCATCGCCATGCGTTCGCCATATCTTGGCGATTGTAAAAGTTTGTCCACACGCTTCTCGTAGGCGTCTGCTGATTGGTCTGCAAGGAATGAATCTATTTCAACAAGAGTTGGTGGCAAACCTGTTAAATCGAATGTGACGCGGCGCAGCAGAGTTTCTTTGTCCGCTTCAGGAGACGGCTTCAGTCCTTCGCGTTCAAGTCGCGAGAGTATGAAATTATCTATCGGATTGCGCAGCCATGCAGGATTTTTGACCTTTGGAAGTTGTGGTTGTTTGGGCGCAAGGTATGCCCAATGAGTTTCCCACTTCGCGCCTTCATCAATCCAGCGGCGCAATAAATCAATCTGTTTGTCTGTCAACTTATGCCCGGAAGATGTAGGCGGCATTACCATATCCGGGTCTTTAGAAGTGATGCGTTGGATAAGTTTTGATTTTACTGAATCGCCGGGAATGATAACTCCGGCTTTTTCAAAGGCACCTTCTTTGGTGTCGAAGCGCAGGCGTGCCAGGCGTTGTTTTTCATCTGGACCATGACAGGCGAAACAGTTGTCTGAAAGGATCGGGCGAATATCGCGATTGAAATCTATAGGCTGGTTTGTTGTGTTTTCCGCCGAAGCCTTCGGCAAATTCGTCCATAAAAGAGCGAGCGCGAGAGCGACGATAACAACACCACAATGAATTGAGCGCTTTGTGTTCATACGTACCTCTTGATTGGCT
Source organism: Acidobacteriota bacterium (assembly GCA_031389065.1). Lineage (GTDB taxonomy): Bacteria > Acidobacteriota > Blastocatellia > UBA7656 > UBA7656 > JACQDB01. Next base: position 931 of record JANMSG010001178.1, read on the forward strand.
CAAGTTATCACGCCGATCAATTGTTTTCAATCACCGCGCTTCTTTCCAACGACCTCTCGTAAAATCGGGAAATTTCACAGGCGCGCTTCCCCGCGCTACTGACATCTCGCTCAGTGGGCCCGGCACGCTCCAGGCGGCCGAATCGTAAACATCCATATCCGGCACTAAACCTTCGCGCATACATTCAATCAAGCGATAACACATCAGAAAATCCATTCCTCCATGTCCGCCAAGCTTACGAGCAGTCTCGCCTTCTTTCTTCCATAGGGGATGCTCGAACTTCTCTTTGTACCGATCCGTCGAAGTCCAGGTATGGTCCTTTTCTTGTCCGTCAATGAAGATGCGCGGCGGATAATCACGGAAGATGCCTTTTGTGCCTTGAATCAAATTAATGCGGTCATAAGGGCGCGGTGTGCTGACGTTATGCTGCAACATAATCGTGCGACCTTTTGCGGTTTTAATCATAGCCGTGTTGTAGTCTCCGCATTTGTAAACCTCTTTCCATTTCGGGTCGCCTGCCGGAACATGGTCTTTGCGATATGCCTCCAGCCCTAGATGCGGCGAACTCATCGCCACCAGGTAATCGAATTTATCACCACGATTGATATTCATATAATTGGCAACAGGTCCCAGTCCATGCGTGGTGTACAAATTTGCATCGCGCAGTGTGTGATGCCTTCTGCGCCACAAGCCTTCGTTCTTGTCTTCGAAAAGAATCCTTCGCAAATCATGATTGTAAGCGCATTCGCCATGAATCAATTCGCCCAGCAGTCCCGCTCGCACCATATTCAGAACCATCATTTCGTTATAGTCATAACAGCAGTTTTCCATAATCACACAATGGCGACGGCTTTTTTCTGAGGCGTCTACAAGTTTCCAGCAATCTGCAATTGTGTAAGCGACGGGCACTTCGCTGCCTCCGTGTTTGCCATTGTTCAAGGTTGCAAGCATGACTGGGACATGCCATTCCCAGGGTGTAGCCGTGTAGATAAAATCAATGTCATCTCGCTTACAGAGATTTTCAAAATCGTGATCGCCATTGAAATACATAGCTGGCGTTTTCTGTCCGGCTTTTTCAATTAACTTTGCGGCTCTGACGCATTTCTCCTTCACTGTGTCGCACACGGCAGTGACTTGAACCTTATCAATGGCAAGAAATTCTTTAAGGACGCTGGTGCCGCGCAAGCCAACGCCGACGATGGCTAAGCGAATCTCTGTATGCTTTTTGAATTTTTCGCCAACCATTGATTTGTACGTGGGTGGAGGCTCGACCGCATATTCGGTCTCGTTTTTAGCAATGGCATCGCGCAAACTCGCATTCGTGATACCGAGTCCGGCGCCTGCTAAGGTTGCCGATTTGAGTAACTCTCTACGCGATAATTTTAAATTCTTCTTGCTCATCACATCTCCAAATCAAATATTATTTTGTAATCACTCAGTAGGGGCAGGGCTTGTCCCTGCCCGAATCGCACGCTGTGCGAGGATGTTCATTTGCCTACGGCAAATCCGGGCAGGGACAAGCCCTGCTCCTACTCGTTTTCTTCCCTTTCTACAAGCTCGAATAGTTTAGGTTCCAATGTACTCAAACTCATTTTAGAACCCCTGCTTAGAAACCTGAATCCATATCTTATTTATCTTTTAAGACATCGCGGCCTTCTGCATCCGGCAGTTTGACTTTAAGCAAAGCTGCCAGCGTAGGCGCGATGTCGCGCATATCAATTCGACCAAGATTGCGATTTGCTTTAACACCCGGTCCTGCGATGAAGAATGCCGAATCCATCTCTGTGAGTTCCGGTATGTAGCCGTGTCCGCCGCCTATGACACGCGCTTTTGTCAAAGGCGAATCAAAACTACTGCTGAAATAATAGCCGGGCTTTGCGCCAACGAGGTAAGCGGGTTTTGGAAATCCCCCATACCCGCCGGTCTTTTTTAACTCTTCACCTTCAAAAAATTTCAAAACACCGCTCGAAGAATCAGCAACCAATTTGTTTAATACCTCCCGAACTTTTTGCCGCGCTTCATCGTCTAGCCGATCATTCAACACTACACCTGTTGAGCCACCTGAATTCCAGGCAATCGCCCGCCAGGTCTTCAAAGCGCCTTTTTCATCAAGCTGAATCAAACCCGCTTCTTTTAGGGCAAAATTGAGGTGTATCTCTTTATCAATTCGTGAGAACCCATGATCTGACACGACGCAAACATATGCGCGGCCCTTCCCTGCTTTTTCTGCCGCCGCCCAAACCTTACCAATCATTGCATCAACCGCTTCAAGAGTTTCAAATACTTTTTTCGCATAAGGTCCGTGCGCGTGTTGCTCTTCATCAAGAACCGAAAAGTATGCGGTGTGAAAATGTGGTTTCTTGTACTCCAAAATATATGCGCTGAAGGTAGCGCGCTTCCCGTCTGATTCGACTGTATAATTATACCCGTAAGGATACTGCCCCAGGACTTTTTCCGTTTCTTCGAGCAGCCCTTTGGTTGAAAGAGCGCGTAGCAATTTATGATCATCCTCAGTGGAAGCACGCCAGATTTGCACGATGTTCAAATTGATTTTTGCGCCTACGGTGACCGGCCAATCAACGCTTGCAGTAATCATTCCGGCATTGCGCACCGCTCCCCAAAGCGTAAGAGACTTGATGTCCTCAGCGTACCAATTCCACCCGCCTTGATTTTTACCGAACGGGTCGAAAGGTGAATTTGTAAATATTCCATGCTTTGCTGGGGAAACACCTGTCACCATTGTTGTGTGACTTGGATAGGTCACGGTTGGCATAATGCCTGTCACATTTGTAGCAAAGGTTCCTTCCTTAACTAAACGGCGAAGATTAGGAATTTGCAAATTATACTTGTCCGCTTCAAGCACATAGTCAGGTTTCAAGCCGTCAATCGAAATTAACACCACAGGAACATAAGGTTTTTGTTGCGCTAATGCTTGAAATAAAAACGTCGAAGCCATCAACGAGAAACAGCATAAGATTAAAAATGATCGGCGCATTATCGTATTCATAAAATTATTCCTGTCACAATTCAGATTCGCCTTCTGCCTTCTCCTTATCCGCTTCGTTAATGGCAGACAAACGGGCAAGCATTTGTTTAATGTCGGATACTCCTTTGATGGAGACGTAAATGGTTACCGTCGAATACCAGACGAGACATGCCAGCATCAGCAGTCCCCAAAACCAATGTTTTGTCATTTCGTCATCTCCTAATTGATTTCAAAGTTCGTTTGCGGTTTCAAAAGCGATCCGATGATCATCGCCGCACCTGAAAGCAGATAAGTGGCAATGCCGGAATAGTAAGGACCTATATCTTTCGCAAGCATTGCAGTGGACGGAACTTGCTCCATAATCAGATAGGCGATAGGAATAATTGCGCTGATGAAAATCGCTCCTGCCGCTCCCCAATTGTTCGCCCGCTTCCAATAGCAACAGGAAATCAGTAGCACAGAAATGCTGGCAAGATATATGGTGCCGGTGACACCAAGATAGGTCCACAGATCGCCTTTGAGCGGATACCACAAGCCATACAAAAGTAGAAAGATGCCGATGAACGCGATAATCCAGCGATTCCAGAGCAGCCCCTTCTTCTCAGACCATTTCGTTTTGCGAAACGGCGCCATAATGTCGTTGTAAATGACACTGCCCCAGGTCAGCATATATGATGAATCGGTGGACATATCTGCCGCCAACATTGCGGCGATGAGTAGTCCCATCAACCCCGGGGGAACCGCTGTGCTGAGAAAATTTGGCATGGCTTCCAGAGTGTTGGTCACCTGTCCTAGGGTGGCGAGTGCGGCGATACCCCATACGCCCGGAATCAAAAAGCGACAGACGAAAAAGAAACTCGTTCGCGTATAAATTTTGCGACCTGTTTCGGTATCCTTTGCGGCTAACACGCGGGCAATGGTGGTCTGCCAGGTCAGCACAGCCGCCGTATTGAGCAGCGCGTTGAATACAACATACTGCCATCCCATCGTCGAATTTACAAAAGGGTTGAATCCTCCCGCACCGTAATGAAGTTCGACAGTATTGACCATATTCTCCCAACCAACATTCACCAGTATCAGCACAGTCACGATAATCAATCCCGCGCTCATCACAATAAACTGTAGAAAATCTGTTACCAATACCGACAACATTCCTCCGAGTATCGTGTACACAGCCACCCCAATCAACAAGACAGTCATCATGATTTCCAGATACTTGACATCCAACCCGGAAACCAGCACCAAAAACTCACCGCCTGTGCGCAGGAACACACCCATGTTTAACAGCCCGCCTAAGACAATCACAACCCCTGCAGCCCAGCGTATGCGCGGCCCAAATTGTTTTTCAATCAGTTCGGGAATCGTCATTACGCCAGAGTCGCGCAACGGTTTGATACAAAAACCTGTGAGACCGACAACCAACATTGCCAAAGCCATCAAAATTCCGGGGGTCGCGCCCGCAAATCCTTTTTCAAAACCATTCTGCGCCGTGTACATGCAAGTAACGATGCCGAACTCTGTAGCCGCTAGCGAAGCGATCCCTAGATATACATCCATCTCGCGACCTGCTACTAGAAAATGCTCCACTTTGCCTACGTACTTACGCACCATCAACCCAGCCGCCATCGTCACCAAAAGGTAGACCCCGACAATACTTCCATCTAATAACCAGTTGAAATGTGTCACTATCTTTCTAATCCTTACATGCCGACTTATACTTAATTACCATCAAGACGTTTGAAGCAATACCAAAGAGCAAACCTGTAGCAAAACAAGCAGCAATCATGGACCTGTCAATTCAAATAAGCTGCATATTTTTTCATCCATCGAAAAGCTGCGGAGTGTTTTTTTTTGCGCTGCGGTGTAAGAGTTTCTTTGATGCTGTTGGTTCTTGTCAACAGCTTGCGCTTCGAGAAATAAAAAATTTCTCGCGCTCTTTTTTATTTTCTGTTGCGAGTCACCATAGCGCGTGATATTACTAGGCTCTTTCAAAGGTTTTATCCGAATCATGTTTGAAGTGGAAGTAAACTATGCCATCAAAGCAATCCAATTTGTTAAAGCAAGGCTTCTGCCTTCTCGCAATCTTCCTCTTTGCAATGGCGGCTTTTTCTCAGAGGCCATCGACGAAGAAAAATTTGCGCGACTCAAGGCCCAAAAAAATAGATTTCGCCAGAGATATACAACCCATACTGGAAAAGAATTGTCTTCCCTGTCACGGCGCGAAAAAAGCCATGGGGCAGTTGCGTTTGGATGATAAGCGACTAGCGTTTATAGGCGGCAGTTCCGGTGCGGCAATTCTTCCAGGCAATAGCAAATCCAGCTTGCTCGTTCAACGCATTTTAGGGTTGGGAGATCAAGCGCGAATGCCACTGGCTGGCGACGCTCTCAGCAAAGCGCAAATAGATTTGATTCGCACCTGGATTGATCAAGGCGCGATTTGGAACCTTAGTGAAATTGACGCTGGACTCAAGACGATAGACAAAGGAGTTGTGAAGCATTGGGCTTATCGTAAACCTGCACGGCACATTCCGCCCGAGGTGAAAAACCGAGACTGGATTCGCAACCCGATTGATAATTTTATCCTCGCTCGTTTGGAAAAGGAGGGTCTAGAGCCTTCGCCTGAAGCCGCAAAAGAGACGCTCATTCGCCGCCTCTATTTAGATCTAATCGGTTTGCCGCCAACGCCCAAAGAGGTTGATGAATTTCTTGCCGATCAAGACATTAAGGCTTATGAAAAGGTTGTTGACCGCTTGCTTCATTCGCCGCATTACGGCGAGCGATGGGCGCGGCTCTGGCTTGATTTAGCGCGCTTTGCCGACACCAATGGCTATGAAAAAGATAGTCAGCGCGTGATGTGGAAATATAGAGATTGGCTGATCAATGCCTTAAACAAAGATATGCCTTTCGACCAATTCACGATTGAACAAATCGCCGGCGATATGTTGCCGAATGCAACTGTTGAGCAGAAAATCGCCACCGGTTTTCATCGCAATACATTGCTCAATCAAGAAGGTGGGGTTGACCCGGAAGAAGCACGTTGGGAAACCATTGTTGACCGTGTCAACACCACAGCCACCGTCTGGCTGGGTGCAACGCTAGGTTGCGCGCAATGTCACAATCACAAATATGACCCGTTCACACAAAAAGATTTTTACAGGGTCTTTGCTTTCTTCGATAATGCGGAATACAAAATTGAAGGAAGACCTCTTGAAAAATGGGCGAAAGAGCCAACTCTTTTTTTGCCTACGCCAGAGCAGGCTGTGCAACGCGACAAGTTGAATCAAGAGATTACCAAACTAGAAGAAATCTTAAAAACGACAACCCCTGAATTATCCAAACTACAAACGGAATGGGAACGCGAAATAAATGACGCTCTCGGTCAATGGACGACGCTTGAACCCATTGAATATTCAGCAACCAGTGCGACGCTTAAAAAACTCGACGATCATTCGCTGCTTGCATCCGGTGAAATTAACCCCAAAGAGGTATACACAATCACCGCGAAAACCAATCTGACAGGCATAACAGCCATACGCCTTGAAGCGCTTCCCGACGCAAGTTTGCCGAGGGGAGGTCCAGGTCGTGATGTATATGGCAACTTTGCGCTTACTGGCTTTGATGTTCAAATCAGTCCGTCGAACCACACAGACCAAAAAGTACCCGTGGTGTTTGTAGACGCCTCATCTGATGACGGTCCGGTAAAAAATTTATTAAGGAAAGACGCAACGGGTTGGAAGATAGAGGCTACGAATGATGTCCTGCGTATGCCGCGTCAAGCAGTCTTTGTTACGCAAACTCCGTTAGGCAATGCAGGCGGCACGCTCTTTGAAATCAAATTGAATCATAATAATCCTTTGGTTAAACAGACGATTGGCAGGTTTCGATTATCTGTTACGACAGCAAGCAAACCAACAAACATCACCAACATTGCTGCAAAATTACGCCCTTTGCTCAACACTCCAATTGAAAAACGCAATGAGGAAGAGAAAGCACGGGTCTCGCAATACTATCTTTCGATTGCGCCAACCCTGAAAGCAAGCAGAGAGCGTTTGACTGAGGTAAGAAATACGCTCGCTGCCTTGAATATCCTTACGGCAGAGGTGATGGCTGAAAAGCCTCTGCATGGTCGTCCATTCACTTATCTGAGAAATCGAGGGAGTTTTACAAACCTTGGGGAAAAAGTTAATGCAGGAGTTCCTGCCTCGCTTCATCCATTGCCCGAAAATCAAATGCCCAACCGTTTGGGATTGGCGAATTGGCTGGTTGATTCCGAAAATCCTCTCGTTGCTCGTGTGACGGTCAATCGGTTTTGGGAGCAATTCTTTGGACAAGGCATCGTTGAAACGAGCGAAGATTTCGGCACTCAAAGTCCGCTGCCATCGCATAGTGAATTGCTCGATTGGCTGGCTATGGAATTTATGCGCGGCAAATGGGGAGCCAATCAATGGAGCATGAAAGCAATCCAGCGTGTAATCGTTACCTCTGCAACCTACCGTCAATCTTCCAAAATCACACCGCAACTCCTTGAGCGTGACCCATACAACAGACTGCTTGCAAGAGGAGCGCGATTCCGTCTGGAAGCCGAGATGATTCGCGATTTGGCTTTAACCGCGAGCGGTTTATTAAGCCGGAAGATTGGCGGCGAAAGCGTGTTCCCTCTACAACCGGAAGGTGTTTGGAACACACCTTATAGTAAAGACCGTTGGAAAACCAGTTCCGGTGAAGACCGCTTTCGCAGGGGGCTTTATACATTCATACGGCGAACAGCCCCTTACCCAATGTTCACCACTTTTGATGCCCCCAGCCGTGAATTTTGCACGGTTCGCAGGGTTCGCACCAACACACCACTGCAAGCCTTGACGACGCTCAATGATGAGGCGTTCATTGTCGCGGCGCGTGCGCTGGCAAAACGTATGAAAAGCGAAGCGGACGAGCGTAGTTTCGATTTCATCAGTTACGGGTTTCGCCTTTGTACATCGCGCCAACCAACGGCGAAAGAATTGGCGCGCTTGATTGCGCTTTACCAACAGCAACTTGAGCGCTTTGGCAAAGATACAAAAGCTGCGAAAGCCTTTGTGAAAGATGAAACCAATTCCTTGAATGACCAACAAACGGCAGAGATGGCAGCTCTGACACTGGTTGCAAATGTGCTATTGAATTTGGACGAGACCCTGACCAAGGAGTAATAAATGACTCAAAATATTGTTCAAGAAAAGTCATTTATCTTCGCTCTTAGAATTGTACGTTTGTATAAATATCTTTGCGCAGAGAAGCAGGAGTTTGTTTTGAGCAAACAAATTTTAATTGCTGGAACCTATGTAGGCGCCCACGTGAAGTCCGCTCAAGAGGCTGAATCTAAATCCGTATTCGCTCATGAAATGAGCATTGCTTTGCAAAAAGCCTCTGAAACCGAATATTGGTTGCAGCTTTTGCACGAGGCCGATTACATTGATGACAAGGCCTTTGATTCTATTCGAGCCGATTGCATTGAGGTGATGAAATTACTTACATCCATCATCAGAACTTCAAGGCGACAACCATGACGGCTTAACGGATTGTCCATTGTCCACTATACATTGTCCATTGTTTCGCAGCGAAATCTCTCCTGCAAAATAATGAACAATTGACAAGGTACAATGAATAATGAATTGGGGGTTCTAAATGGAAAATGAGCATAACTTGAGGTTGACGCGGCGACATTTCTTCAAGCAAACAGGTTTTGGCATAGGCTCTCTGGCTCTTGCTTCCCTGCTCAATGAAAATATTTTTGCTGCACCCGCACAAGCCTCTCAAAATCCCTTTGCTACCAAAGCGCCGCACTTTGCGCCGAAAGTCAAAAATATTATTTATCTGTTTATGGCAGGCGCACCATCGCAAATTGATTTGTTTGATTACAAGCCAAAGCTCAAGCAGTACGACGGGCAAAACATTCCCGATGAATTCATCAAAGGCGAACGCTTCGCTTTCATCAAAGGCAGGCCCAAATTATTAGGCTCGCCTTATGAGTTCAAACAGCACGGGCAATCAGGCGCTCACATCTCTGAACTTTTACCGCACACCGCAAGTGTCGCCGATGACTTAGCAATCATTCGCTCGATGCACACAACGCAATTCAACCATGCTCCGGCGCAGATTTTCATGAACACAGGTCATCAGATCGTTGGGCGTCCGAGTGTAGGCTCCTGGTTGACTTACGGATTGGGAACAGAGAGTAAAGAATTACCGGGTTTTGTTGTTTTGCTCTCAGGCAGTAACAATCCTGATGGTGGCAAATCTCGTTGGGGCAGTGGGTTTCTTCCGACCTTTTATCAAGGCGTAGAGTTTCGTAGACAGGGCGAGCCTGTGCTTTTCGTATCAAACCCCGATGGCTTACATGCTGAAACCAGACGCGAATCGCTTGATGCCTTGAAAGATATGAATCAATTGCATTTGAATGAAACGGGCGATCCGGAAATTGCCACGCGTATAGCCTCTTATGAGATGGCTTATCGAATGCAGTCGAGCGTTCCTGATTTGACGGATATCAGCCGCGAACCGAAATCCATTCAAGAGATGTACGGCATAGAGCCTGGCAAGGCTTCCTTTTCCAACAACTGTTTGCTGGCGCGACGTTTGGTTGAACGTGGCGTGCGATTCGTACAGCTTTATCATCGTGGTTGGGATCATCACGGCACCGGTGTAGGCGATGATTTATTACAGGCTCTGCCGAATTTATGCAGAGACACGGACCGCGCCGCCGCCGCGTTAATTAAAGATTTAAAACAACGCGGCTTGCTGGATTCCACGCTGGTCATATGGGGCGGCGAATTTGGCAGAACGCCTATGAACGAGGAACGCGACGGCTCTAAGTATCTGGGGCGCGATCATCACCCTCGCTCTTTTTCGATGTGGGTGGCTGGTGGTGGAATCAAGACAGGGAGCCGCGTCGGTCAGACGGATGAGCTGGGCTATAACATTGCAGAAGACGCGGTTGACGTTCACGATCTGCACGCCACGGCGCTTCATTTGATGGGCTTGGATCACACGAAACTCACCTATAAATTTCAAGGGCGCGATTTTCGTTTAACAGATGTGAGCGGCAAGGTTATACACAAATTACTTGCCTAATTAAAACTCAATTCACCTTGAGATGTGGTCTGTGACCGCGAAGCACTGGGTCAAAGAATTGCTCTAAACAAAAACTGTTCGAAAGGATTTTTCATGTCTAACACTCGATCAACAAATCTAAAAGCCGCTTCCCGCCGAAATTTCCTACTCGGCTTAGGAGCAACCGTCGCCGCTACGACGATGACGCGCAAATTTTCTTTCGCAGCTTCCGCAAAATCTCTGAATGAAAAGCCCCTCATCTTAGGCATAGGCAACCATCGTTATGAATGGATGAAAGACTGGGCGAAGCTTCCAGAGGGTATGCGATTCGGCAATACTCATGGCGCTGTGGTGATTGATTCACAAGGGCGCGTGATGATGAACACAGATTCCGAAAACGCGATTCTTATGTTTTCTCCCGAAGGTAAATTCATTAAAGCCTGGGGCAGTGAATGGAAAAACGGCACACACGGAATGGCGCTGCACAAAGAAGGTAAAACGGAATACGTTTACCTGACGCATTTCAATCGACATCAATTCGCCAAATGCACTTTGGATGGCCAAATCGTCTGGGTGAAAGACTATCCGAAAGATTCGGGCGTTTATCAAAAGGCTGAAGAGTTCAAACCGACAGGCATCGCTGTTGCCCCAAACGGTGAATTGTATGTAACGGACGGCTATGGCAAATCCTTCGTGCATCAATACAGCGCGAAAGGCGATTATGTTCGCTCATTTGGGGGAGCTGGAAAAGATGCCGGGCAGCTTAGACAACCGCACGGCATTTGGATTGACACTCGCTTTAAAGTGGCAAAAGTTTTAGTGGCAGACCGCGCCAATCATCGTTTGCAATTCTTTAGCCTGGATGGAAAATATCTTGAGATGGTGGAGGGAGATTTACGGCTGCCCAGCAATTTTCATCAACGCGGAAGTGACATTGTAATTGCAGACCTTGAAGGCCGTGTGACCATTTTAGATAAGAATAACAAAATCATTACACATTTGGGCGACAACGAAAATCCGATGTTGCGCGGCAAAAACCCTATCCCGCCTGAACAGTGGAAAGAGGGTCAATTCATCTCTCCGCATTGTGTTCGTTGGGACTTGCAAGGTAATTTATATGTCGCTGAATGGCTTTCAACAGGTCGCATTACAAAATTAAAACGATTGAAATAATGAAATCTCAACATAAGTTGTCAAACATTTTTAGCAGTCTCGTGACCACAACTTGTTGCGCAAGTTTGATTCTTGCATCACACAACTAACCGGAGGGCAAAGATGAATTTTCGCTTACTAAAAACTTCTACAATTGCTGTGTTTGTTCTTTCCGTCTCATTTTTCTTATCAGGCTGCGAAAAGCCCATTGACGACGGCGGCTATAAACCTGATATTCAGCCGATTCCAAAAGGTCTTGCTACCTATGAAGCGATGGCTATCCCTGCTGACAATCCTATGACTCCCGAAAAAATCGCGCTCGGCAAACAACTGTATTTCGATGAACGCCTGAGCGTTGATGGAACGCGCTCCTGCTATTCCTGCCACGTCTGTGAAAAAGGTTTGACGGACGGCTTGCCAAAAGCTATTGGAGCGCTCAATAAGGCTCTGCCGCGCAGCAGTCCGACGCTTTGGAACATCGGTTATCACAAAGAGTATTACTGGGACGGTCGCAGCGCCTCGCTTGAGAAGCAGGCGATGGCGGCATGGCAAGGCGGCAACATGGGCGCGAAAGATAAAGAACAAGAGATTATCGGAAAGATCAACGCGCTGGCGGGTTATCGCGCGCAATTTCAAAAAGTCTTTGGCAGTGACGCGACGGCTGAAATTTTGATGCTGGCGATCTCTGCCTACGAGCGAACTATCTCCAGCGGCGACACGGCATGGGACAATTTCAGAGCCGGCAATGAATCGGCGTTGAGCGAAGAAGCAAAGCGCGGTTGGCAAG